>JAYUQF010000633.1:0-2454 GCA_043756885.1 Pseudomonadota bacterium | reverse complement strand
CTGAATATATAAGCCATCACATCCAGAACCTGACCTACGGGCGACTGCCCGATGGCTCCTTGGGTTTTGCTGAGCAAGCGGCCGACGCGAAAGCCATGGGCTTCATGTCGATCAATGTCGATACCATGGCGTGGGCGCTGTTGTGTGGTGTTTTGTTCTGCTATTTCTTTCGCAAGATCGCTGCCAATGTATCGGTGGATAAGCCGTCCCGTCTGCAACTCCTGATCGAGATCGTGGTGGAGATGGTGGCCGGCAGCGTGAAAGACGCATTCCACAGTCGCAACGCCCTTATCGCCCCGCTGGCGCTGACCATCTTCGTCTGGATCTTCTTGATGAATCTCATGGATCTGGTGCCGGTCGACGTGGTGCCGATGCTGGCCTCGGCCGCTGGCTTGGGCCATATGAAGATGGTGCCGACCACCGACGTCAATGCCACGTTCGGCATGTCGCTGTCGGTTTTCCTGTTGATGATTTTCTATGGCATCAAGGTCAAGGGCATCGGCGGCTTTGCCGGTGAATTCCTGTTCCATCCTTTCGGTAAATGGATGGTCATCGCCAACCTGCCGCTCGAACTCGTGTCCTTCATCGCCAAGCCGCTGTCGCTCTCGCTGCGACTGTTCGGCAACATGTTCGCCGGCGAATTGGTATTCGTGCTGATCGCCGCGCTGATCCCGTTTTGGCTGCAGTGGGTGGTGGCGGTGCCGTGGGCGATATTCCATATTCTGGTCATCACCTTGCAGGCCTACATTTTCATGATGTTGACCATCGTGTATCTGGGCCAGGCACACGAAAGTCACGACGACGCGCATTAATCAGCTCGCTTTCTTTATTTAACGAAATTCATCAGAGGAGAATAACTATGGAATCTATAGTTGCCTTTTCGGCCCTGGCAGCCGGTGTCATGGTCGGTCTGGGGGCGTTGGGTGCTGGTGTGGGTATCGGTATCCTCGGCAGTAAGTTCCTGGAAGGCGCGGCTCGCCAGCCTGAATTGGTACCGATGCTGCAAGCGCGCATGTTCCTCATGCTCGGTCTGACTGACGCGGTGCCGATTATCGCCATCGCTTTCGCGGCGCTCTTGATGTTCGCCAACCCCTTCCTCGCTCAGATCGCTCCCTAAATCGCGGTCCAGAACAAGGTAGGCCAATCGTCATGAACATGAATCTGACACTGCTGGGCCAGATGATATCTTTCGGGATGTTCGTCTGGTTCTGCGTCAAATACGTGTGGCCGCCGATCATCAAGGCTTTGGAAGAGCGTGAGACGCGTATTGCTGACGGCCTGGCCGCCGGTGAGCGTGGTAAGCACGATCTCGAGCTTGCCGAGAAGCGTGCAACCAATCTTCTGCGTGAGGGCAAGGACAAAGCCCAGGATCTCATCGTGCAGGCGCACAAGCGCCACGATGAGATCGTCGAAGCCGCCAAGCAGGTGGCGCGCGATGAAGCCGATCGGATCAAACAGTCGGCGGCTGCCGAGATCGAGCAGAACCGCAACCGGGCGCGCGATGAATTGCGCGGTCAGGTAGCGCGTCTTGCCCTGGTCGGCGCCGAGCAGATCCTGATGCGCGAAGTCGACGAGAAAGCGCATCGCGACGTGCTCGACAAGCTCGCAGCCAACCTGTAGCAGCGGTCATGCAAGAGAAACTCACTATCGCCCGTCCCTATGCCGCTGCAGCTTTTGCCTACGCTGTCGAGCATGGCGAAGTGCCAGCCTGGTCGGCCACCTTGCAAACCCTGGCCACGGCGGTGTCCGATCCGGCGCTGGCCGGTTTCATCGGCCATCCCAAGGTCAGTAATGCACAGCTCCTCGGTTTGATCAGTGATTTGTACGGCAGCCAGCTTGCCGCTGCCGGGCGCAACTTCATCGCCACCCTGATCGAGAGCGAACGCCTGGAACTCGCGCCGGAAATCGCCACGCTTTATGAGCGCAGCCGCGCCAAAGCCGAAGGTCAGGTGAAAGTCGAAGTTACTTCGGCCTTTGCCTTGAGCGACGCCGAACGCAGCAAGATCAATGCCGCGATGCGCGGCCGACTCGGTAAGGATTGCAAGATTGAAGCATCGGTCGACCCCGCGCTGATTGGCGGCGCGGTGATCAAGGTAGGCGACTCCGTGATCGACCTCTCGCTGCGCGGCCGCCTGACGGCGCTTGCCCAGCAGGTGGGTTGAAGACCAGCCCACATGAAACTTAATTGTCTTTGCCGCAGAGGATTGCCATGAGCATCAGCGCAACTGAAATCAGCGAACTGATCAAAAAGAAGATCGAAGGCCTCAATCTGAAGGCCGAAGCGCGCACCGAAGGTACCGTGGTCAGCCTGTCTGACGGCATCGCCCGGATCCACGGTCTGTCGGACGTCATGCAGGGTGAGATGATCGAGTTTCCGGGCGGGGTCTTCGGCCTTGCGCTGAACCTCGAGCGGGACTCGGTGGGCGCGGTTATCCTCGGTCAGTACGAGCACAT
>JAYUQF010000632.1:0-6426 GCA_043756885.1 Pseudomonadota bacterium | reverse complement strand
AGCGGCAAGTACGAGCGCGGTGTGATGATTGCAGAGCTCGATATCCGTCCAGATTTATGGTTTTTTCAGTGTCACTTTGACAACGATCCCGTGATGCCTGGCTGTCTTGGCCTCGACGCAATGTGGCAAATGGTGGGTTTTTTCCTGGCTTGGAAGGGCGGCCTTGGCCGCGGTCGCGCACTGGGTGGCGCCGATATCCAGTTTAGTGGCCAGGTCACACCAGATAAGCGCGTGGTGCGTTATACCGTTGATGTTCGGCGTGTCATCGCACGTGGCTTGGTGATGGGGATCGCCGATGCGACGATGGAAGTGGACGGCAAGCCGATCTATGCCGGTTCCAATCTGCGTGTTGGTTTGTTCACTGCCGAGCAGCTCTAAGCCTAAATCGGACTCGGTTGCGCGCCAAGATGGGCGCGCAGCAGCTCTACTTGGCGCGGCACACCTGCCAGCCACGGATCGATAGCCAACGCGGCTTCAAAGGCAGCAAGTGCCGCGCGCGGATTTTTGCGCCGCAAGTAACACTGAGCCCGCCCAGTCAAGGCGCCAAAATGGCGAGGCTCCAGTGACAGTGTTTTTTCGACATCTGCCAGTGCGCCGTCCACGTCGTCCAGTAAAAAGCGAACAATCGCGCGCTGATTCCACGCCTCGGCAAAATCTGGATATTCCTGGACCAAACGTTCAAAGCTAGCAAGCGACTCTTGCACGGCGCCCGCTTGCGCATGTTTGCGCCCTTGTTCGAATAAACGGCTTGCTTGCGCGGACGGTGCTTCGAACCATAGCGCCCAGACCTGCTGTTCCAATGCGTTGGCCGCTGCGCGGTTGGGCGTCTCGCGTAGTTGAGTGAGCAGCGTAGGGAGCGCGGCATGATGTTGATCGGCGCACGCGATGCTCTGGCACAACATGGCCAAAGTGACCAGCGCTACGACCATCGCCATTGGCCTGGTCATGGCGCGTCGGAGGCTGCGAGTGCGGCGCTGACCGCCGCAAGTGTGTGGGCGATTTCAGCCTCGCCATGTGCGGCGGAGATAAAACCGGCTTCAAATGCCGAGGGCGCGAGATTCACGCCCTGGGCGAGCATGGCATGGAAAAAACGCTTGAAGCGCGCCACATCGCAAGCCATCACTTGGGCAAAACTATTGACCGGCTGGGCGCTGAAAAATATGCCGAACATGCCGCACACGTGGTTGGTAGTCAGCGCCACGCCGGCGTCGCGGGCACAGGCTTCGATGCCTTCGCAAAGTTTTCTGGTCTGGGCAGCAAGGCGGTCGTAAAAGCCGGGCTGCGAGATCAACTCAAGGGTGGCCAGTCCGCAGGCCATGGCGAGTGGGTTGCCGGACAGTGTACCCGCTTGATAAACCGGCCCGAGGGGCGCGAGTTTATCCATGTACTGAGCCGGCCCGGCCACCGCACCAACGGGTAGACCGCCCCCAATCACTTTGCCAAGAACTGTCAGATCGGGGCGGATGTTATACAGCGCCTGTGCGCTGCCCGGGTGTACCCGAAATCCGGTCATCACCTCGTCGAAGATTAATAGGGTGCCGTGGCGGGCTGTCTCTTCGCGCAAGGTCTCAAGAAATCCGGGAACAGGGGGAATGCAGTTCATATTGCCCGCCACAGGTTCGACGATGATCGCAGCAACGCTGTCACCAAAATCATCAAACGCCTGTTTGACTTGCACGCTGTCGTTGAAATTGAGCGTGGTAGTCAGTTCCGCGAGAACCGCTGGCACACCGGGCGAGGTGGGTATGCCGAGTGTCAGCGCGCCCGAACCGGCTTTGACCAGTAAAGAATCGGCGTGGCCGTGATAACAGCCCTCGAATTTGACGATGCGGTCACGACCGGTAATGCCGCGCGCGAGACGAATAGCGGTCATGGCAGCTTCAGTACCTGAGCTCACCATGCGCACTTTTTCGGCGCCGGGGAGCGCGGCGACAATCCGTTCGGCGAGAGCCGTCTCAAGTTCGTTGGGCGCGCCGAAGCCCAGACCTTTTGCCAGTTGCGCAGCAACTGCGGCCAGCACGTGGGGATGGGCGTGGCCAACGATGGCCGGGCCCCAGCTGCCGATGTAATCAACATAATGTTGACCGTCCGCGTCGGTAAGCCACGCCCCTTCGCCGCTGACAAAATAAAGTGGCGTGCCGCCTACCCCGTTGAAAGCGCGCACCGGCGAGTTGACGCCTCCCGGGATCACCTTTTGCGCCTGGGCGTAACAATGCTGCGAGCGTGAAGTCATGGTGAGTTCCGGTTGGCTTGGGAAGGTGAAAACATAAGCCGCGCGGCGAAGGCGCGCGCGGCGGCGGTGGTATCGGGGCCATCGAACAGCGCACCGATGACCGCTAACACACTGGCACCGGCTGCCAGCAATGGCTGGGCATTTTTGGCCGTAATGCCACCGATCGCAACGATAGGCACGGCCAGTTCCTGACGCGCGCGGCGCAACACATCGAGCGGGCAGCGCACGGCTGCGGGTTTGGTCGCGGACGCATAGAAGCTGCCAAAAGCGACATAGTCCGCGCCGGCCGCAACCGCATCGTGGGCCAGCGCCAAAGAGTCGTAACACGAGACGCCGATTATTCGCGCCGCGCCCAGTAGACCGCGAGCCGCACCGGGGTCAACGTCGTCTCGTCCCAGGTGAACACCAGCCGCCCCCACTTCCGCGGCGACGCCGACGTCATCGTTCACGATCAGCGGCACGCCCTGTGGGTGACAGGCTTCAACCAGCGCCCGGGCGCGTGTTTTACGCTGGGCTGCGTTGGTGGTTTTGTCGCGATACTGCACTAACACTGCGCCGCCCGAGATGGCGCCCAATACCCGTGTGAGCAAGTGCGAAGTGTCGCCGATGTTATCGGGTGTTAATGCATAAAGTCCGCTCTGCGGCAGAACAGGACATGTTGTCATGTTCTGAAGCGCGACGTGCGCCGGGGAATATGTTGGTGACTGCCGGGCCGCCAGGCGTGGGCCACGGCCGTGTGGACAAAATTCTGAGCTTGTACCACGGCGTCGCACAGCGTGCGGCCGCTGGCCAGAGAGCAGGCGATCGCGGTCGCGAGGGTGCAACCCGTGCCATGAAATTCGCCGGCGTAACGCGTCATCGAGAATGACTCCCGATTGCCATCACGAAGATGAAGTTGATTGACGATATCCCCGCCATCGGCACGGGCGTCTGTCAGCAGCACAGCGCCGCAACCGCTTGCCAGCAAGCCCGCGATCGCGGTTTCAAGGTCTTGCGTGGCGCACAATTGCAGAGCCTCCGCGCGATTTGGCGTAACCACGGTCGCGCGCGGTAAGAGCCGTGTGATGAAGGCACCCTCGACGGCTTCTTGCACCAGTGCGCCGCCCGAACCGGCCCGCAGTAGCGGATCAACGACCAAGGGGCAATCCGCGAGTGGTCCCGCAAACAAGTCGGCGAGCCGTTCGCAGTGCGCCACGGTTGGCAACAGCCCGAGCTTGCAGGCATGGATGGGAAATTCTTCGCGTAATAGTTCGATCTGCGCCAGGAGCTCGTCCACGTCGGCAGGGACTACGCGGCGCAGCGCTGCCGTATTCTGGGTGGTCCATGCGCTGACAACCGTCAGTGCCAAACAATCGAAAGCCGCGCAAGTTTCGATGTCGGCTTGAATGCCTGCGGTACTCGGGTCATGACCGCCGATGCAGAGCACAACCGGTGGCATGCTGGTGGCCGCAAAGGTGCCGTTGGCGAAGTCAGTCAAAACGGCTGCACAACCGCCAGCACTACTGCGGCTACTAACACCAGCACGGGTGCTTCATTGAGCCAGCGGTAGAACACGTGACCATGTTGATTGGTATCTGCAGCAAAGCGCGCCACGCAGCGCCCCAAATAGATGTGATAAACAACCAAGCCTAAGACCAGTCCAAGTTTGAGGTGTAGCCAATGGGTGTGGGCGAACCAATCTGCCCCGCGCAGTGCCACCAGCCACACACCGGAAGCCAGCGTCAGCAGCCCGCCGGGGGTCATAATGCCGCGGTAAAGCTTGCGCTCCATGATCTTAAAGCGTGCCTGCCCCGGCGCGTCCTCGGTCAGAGCGTGGTAAACGAACAGACGCGGCAAATAGAACAGCGCGGCGAACCAAGTCACCATGAAAATCACATGAAAGGCTTTGATCCACGGATACATATGCACGCTCTGACAATAGAAGGGCACATTCTACGCCGCTGCGCGCTGACCTCGGCGGGTGGACGTCAGCATTCGCGTCACGGCGTCTGTTTTGCGACGATTTGAGACGATTGACCCGTCCGACTTTGATCGATACCTTCCCATGCCATTCCGCAGGTCAAGATCAGCTTGCGGCGAGGCCAGCCGGCATGCGCCGGTGCTTGCCCGCCGCCCTACAACGTGCCCATTCATGCGCTCAAACCCCAACATCCAAGCGGATGATTTATCTGTCTGCCCGCGCGAGCGCTTGGGGTGGGGAGCGGGTGGTAGTCGGCTGTGAAGCTGGTCATCAAGCAGCATCGGCCACTGCGGCGTGCATTGATTGGGGCCGGCATCGTGCTCGCGACGCTGGCGGTAGTGGCCATCACCGTCGACCTCGGTCAGTGGCGCAGCTTGGCGCGCATCGTAATGCCCGGCGTTGGGTCTGGTGCGGAGGGTGAGGAAATCGAAATTTTGCGCGAAGAAAATTCCACACTTCGTTATGAGGTGGCGCGACTCAAGCGCGGCCAGGAAATCGACAAGTCCGCGCGCGGCGAGAATCATCTGCAATTTGTGCATCTGCAGGCCGAGGTCTCACAGCTTAAAGCCGAGGTCGCTTTTTACCGCGATATCGTGGCCGCGCCGGATAGCGCTGCGGGCGCACAGGTTAAAGGTATACATCTGCGGCCACTGGACAGTCCTGGGCGGTTCAGCTACCGCCTGGTTTTAGCCCATATCGACGAAAATGATGTAGTGGCCGAAGGTTCTATTCGCATCGCTATCAAAGGTGAGCTCAAAGGTCAGCTCAAGACACTCGCTCAGGGCGAGGTGCTCGAGGCAGGTTCAGACAATTTGGCGTTCAAGTTCAAACATTTTCGACTCTTTGAGGGCAGCCTCAAGTTGCCGGACGGTTTTATCCCACGCCAGATCAGTGTGGCCGTACAGAGTAGAATCCCGGCCCAAAGCTCGTCGTTTGAAACCTACGACTGGTCAACGGTGCGCAATTGAGGAGGCAATAGATGTTGGGGCGATCAAAAAAGCGTAAGCCATCCCGGACGAATTCATTGATTGGTCATCAATCGCGGGTGGATGGTGATATCCGCTTCGGAGGGGGGCTGCATGTGGATGGTCAGATCAAGGGTAATGTCGCCTCCGATGGCGACGATAAAGCCACTTTGACCGTGAGCGACCGCGGCGCGATTGAGGGCGAAGTGCGCGTGCCCTACATCATTTTGCACGGCGCGGTGTTAGGCGATGTTTATGCGTCGGAGCATGTTGAACTGGCCTCCAGTGCCAGGGTCGAAGGTGACGTGTACTACGCGCTTATTGAAATGGCCATGGGCGCGGAGGTGAACGGCAAGCTGGTGCGCATCTCGGACGCTCACCGCGCGCCGCTGGCTCTCGACCATGATGGACGGGTGAAAGAAGCAAAATACGAATAGACTCAAGGCCTACGAGGTTGAATAGTACGCACGGAGGTACTACCTTCGTGGCGTCAAACTCTCAGAACCATAGGTAGTATCGCGATGGAAGTTCAGGAAAATCCTCTCGTTTTCACCAATTCTGCGGCGTCGAAAGTACGTCAGCTGATTGACGAAGAAGGCGATCAGAACCTCATGCTGCGGGTTTTTGTTTCGGGCGGCGGCTGTTCGGGATTCCAATACGGGTTTACCTTCGATCAAAACGAGACTGAGGGCGACACCATCGTCGAGAATCAGGGCGTCAAGCTGCTGGTCGATCCCATGAGTGTGCAGTACCTGATGGGAGCTCAGATTGACTATACGGAAGGTTTAGAGGGTTCACAGTTCGTGATTCGCAATCCGAACGCGACTACTACCTGCGGTTGCGGTTCTTCGTTTTCTGTCTGACGATTTCCGGGACAGACTCAACCGGCGGCCGGCAAGCGCTACTTCCCTTATAGGCGGCATCTAATCCCCGCCGTGCAAAGGTTTGGCGCAGAGTCGCTAAACGGCTGTTGGAAGGTACACGGCACCCAGGTATACCCGGCGATCCGCCTGCCCCGTGGTCATTCTAATTGGCTGATTCATGAGGCGCATATGGGCTAACCATGCAAACGCGCTGGCTTCGACCAAGTCCGGGTCAAGACCCAGCACGCTGGTGGAGGCGATCTCGACGAAAGCGAGTCGCGTGGCAAGTCGATGCATCAGATGCTTGTTGCGCGCCCCGCCGCCGCATACAAAAAGTTTCGAATAAAAATTCTGATTGTTTCTTTCCACTTCTCGGGCCAGGGTTTCGACAGTCAGCTCCGCCAA
>JAYUQF010000631.1:0-2460 GCA_043756885.1 Pseudomonadota bacterium | reverse complement strand
ATAGTTGGATCTGGAAATCCTGTTTAACGCCATCAACGAACAGCGCAAAAAACAGCACCGCCGGCGCGGCAGTGGGCAGCGCGGCGTAGGCCTGCGGATCGGCACTGATGAACATACCGCCGACGCAGAAGTCGCGCACCGTGCAAGCCACGGGCGCCCGTCCGGCGATACCGATCAACCCCTCAAGATTGATCGGAACCCGACTGTAGCGGCGTTGTTCGCTGCTGGTGCCCTGTCCTGCTGTCATCTGGTCTTTGTCTCGCACCCACCGTAATCGCTGAAGGATGGCCTGCCGCTGCCTGGCAGCTTTGCACGCTGCGGCCACCGCACCGGTCGTGCAATGCCGCGCTCGCTGGTACTTTACGCGCGCCACCGCCACCGGCGGAGGGTCAGGTATGCCCTCGTTACAGCGGGTATCGGGCGTTTGCGATTGTAGCACTGGCCACCATCGGATTAGCCGCTCACGCCACCGCCAAGTGGCATATGCTCCATGACCTTGCACGGGCGCAAGTAACAAGGTTCTGACATCGGTCAAACCACGCACTTGGCGCGGCGCATGTCACCAAAGTGCGCGCGTGCAGTGTTGCAAACCCCCTATAATCGCCAGCCATTACGACCAGCACCCGTCCTCGCCCATGGAAGCCAAGCCCGATCACGCCCCTGCGCATTTCATACGTCACATAATCGACGCCGACATTGCCACGGGCAAACACGGCGGGCGGGTTGTAACCCGCTTCCCGCCGGAACCCAACGGCTACCTGCATATCGGCCATGCCAAGTCCATCTGCCTCAATTTCGGTCTCGCCGCAGAATATAGCGGCAGTTGTAACCTGCGCTTCGACGATACCAATCCCGAAACCGAGGACGAGGAATACACCGCGGCCATTCAAGCCGACGTGCGTTGGTTGGGCTTTGACTGGGTTACGCGCCTGTTCCACGCCTCGGATTATTTCGAGGCTTTATACGACTACGCTTGTCAGCTGATACGCGCCGGCAAAGCTTATGTCGACAGTCAGAGCGCAGAGCAGATCCGTGTCACCCGCGGCAGCCTTACGCAGGCCGGCCAAAGCAGCCCTTTCCGTGACCGCTCTGTCACGGAAAACCTCGACCTGTTTGGCCGCATGCGTGCCGGCGAGTTCGCCGAGGGTGCCCATATCCTGCGTGCGCGCATTGATATGGCGGCGCCCAATATCAATATGCGCGACCCCGCGCTGTTCCGCATCCGCCATGCCCCCCACCACCGCACCGGCGAGGCCTGGAAAATCTACCCGATGTACGACTACGCACACTGCATTTGCGATGCGTTGGAAGGCATCACACATTCCTTGTGCACACTGGAGTTTGAAGATCATCGCCCGCTCTATGACTGGATCCTGGACCAGCTCGACGTGCCCTGCCATCCCCAGCAGATTGAATTTGCGCGGCTGGAGCTCAACTACACCATTACCAGCAAACGCAAATTGCTGACCCTGGTGCGCGATGGCCATGTGCAAGGCTGGGATGACCCGCGCCTGCCCACCCTTAAGGGCATGCGCCGCCGCGGTTATCCACCTGCGGCCATCCGCAGTTTTTGCGAGCGGGTGGGCGTGACTAAAAAGCAGACCGTGATCGATATGGGGGTGCTGGAAAATTGTGTACGCGAAGAACTCGACCGGCACGCACCACGCGCACTGGTGGTGCTCGATCCGCTGAAGGTGGTGATCGAGAACTTCGCAGAAGATCACGTTGAATGGCTCGAAGTTTCCAATCATCCCAAGGACCCGGCTTTTGGCACCCGACGTATCCCCCTGACGCGGGAAATTTTCATCGAGCGCGACGATTTCATGGAAGATCCGCCGAAAAAATACCACCGCCTGGCGCCCGGCGCAGAGGTGCGCTTGCGTTTTTCCTACGTGATCCGTTGCCGCGAGGTAATTAAAGATGACAGCGGCAAGGTCATCGAACTGCGTTGTCAGTACGACGCTACCACGGCCGGCGGCCAGAGCCCCGACGGCCGCAAGGTCAAAGGCATTATTCACTGGGTGTCGGCCAAGCTCGGTCTGCCCATCGAAGTGCACCTTGTCGACCGCCTGTTCAACATCCCCGATCCGGCCGCACAGGATGATTTCCTCGCGCACCTGAATCCGCATTCGTTACTCGTGAGCCATGCAGCGCGCGCCGAACCCGCGCTGGCCAGCAGCGAGGCCACCAGCTTTCAATTTGAACGAGTCGGCTATTTTTGCCGTGACATCATCCGCTCAACGAGCAGCATGCCGGTGTTTATCCGCACCGTGACCTTGCGTGACACCTGGGCACGCGTTAACGAGGCCGACGGCGCTTGAGTGGCGTGTCGCCACGGCGCGCCAAAACAAGCCGGTGTGTTTAGAATGACGTCATGCCCTGGTAGCTCAGCGGATAGAGCAACCGCCTCCTAAGCGGTAGGTCGCAGGTTCGACTCCTGCTCAGGGCACCATTCGAGCA
>JAYUQF010000630.1:0-6429 GCA_043756885.1 Pseudomonadota bacterium | reverse complement strand
GCAAATTTGGCGGCGAGTTGTTTATCAGTGATGCAGGCGAGTGGAACAACGATGTCGAAGCCACCGAACCCATCAGTCGTGACGGTCTGCTCTATCGCGTCACGACGGCGGGCAAACTGGAAATCGTCGCCAGCGGTCTTGCTAACCCGGTTGGCCTTGGTTTTATGGGTGGCGCCCTGGCGATCTCGGATATCAATGGTGACTTCCATGTGGGCACGCAGAAGTTTGCCGATGGTTTTATGTACCTCATCGAGGTCGATTAAGCGCAGTCTCGACTAACAAGAATCTTACCCCTGCTTAGGGAAGCGCGCGATAGCACGATCAGCCGCCCCTACCGTGGTGTGGCGCGCATGTCTGCGCTGCCCTAGGCTGGTTATCACCACACACAGCGCATGGCCGCACAGCGAGGTTTACATGAGCGCATCTGGACGTTACGACTACCCGGCTTCGAGTGCTCCCAGCGTAACCGCCGGCTGGACGCTCAGCACCGTACTTGCACCAAGCGCACTCTACGGCGCCAATGGCATGAAGATCGGCCCCGATGGACAGCTCTATGTAGCCCAGGCCTTTGGCAGTCAGCTGAGTGCGCTGGATACCACCAGCGGCGCGGTGCAAACGGTGATCCCGGTGGGCAGCGCGGTGGTCGCGCCGGACGATCTGGCGTTTGACAGTCGCGGGGTCATGTACATCACGGAAGTCATGAGTGAACGGGTCAGCGCGCGATCGCCCGACGGCAGCCTGCGCGTGATCGCAGACAACGTGCCGGTAGCCAATGGCATCACCAGTCATGGCGATCGAATATTCATGGACGAGATGCGACCCGATGGACGCTTGTTGGAACTCTACGCCGATGGTCGTGCACCGCGCGTGGTGGCCGAGCATCTCAATTTTCCCAACGCCCTTGCTATGGGGCCGGACGACTGCCTGTATTTTCCTCAGGTTGTGGATGGTGAGATCTGGCGTGTGCCGGTGGCGGGTGGCAGCGCCGAACGTTTTATCAGCGGCCTGGCTTTTCCGACGGCAGTCAAGTTCAGCCCTCGCGGCGAGTTGTATACCACCGAGGCGGCGTCGGGCGAGGTCACGCGCATTGATCTACACAGCCGTGCCCGCAGTACAGTGGCGAAAGTGCGGCCGGGTATTGATAACTTTGCCTTCAGCCCCGATGGTCGATTGTTTGTTTCCCATTTTGTGGACGGTGGTGTGGCCGAGATCGACTCCGCCGGCCGTGAACGGGTTTTGGTGGCGCCCGGTATGCTCGGCCCATTCGGTCTGGCTTGTGGTAGCGATGGCAGGTTCTATATTGCCGATGGCATGAGCCTCGCCGTGCACGCAGCCGATGGTCAGCTCACAGCGCGCCATGGTTTGTTAATCGATCACAGCTTTCCCGGTTTTGCCCGTGGCGTGGTGGTGGATGACAGCGGTGCGTGTTTCATCACCACCAGTGCCGGCACCGTCGCGCGATATCGCAGTGGCGAAGAAACACAAACGCTGGCGAGCGGGCTCGCGCGTCCAACTGGCCTCGCGCTTGCGGCAAACGGCGGACTGCTGGTGTGTGAGACCGCTGGCGGCCGACTGTTGCACATCGCCGCCGATGGCAAACTCTCAACCCTCGCCCGTGGCCTAACCGCGCCGGTCGGCGTCGCAGCACTGCCTGATGGCTCGTGTTTTGTGTCCGAGTCGGCTGCCGGTCGTGTTACGCATATTGAAAACGGCCAGACCCGCACGGTCATAAGCGGTTTACGCGAGCCACAAGGTCTGGCCTGGTTAGTTGACAGCCTGTACGTCATCGACCGTGCGGCTAAAACATTGCACTGCTACACGCCAGCGAGTGGTGCCAAGACGCTCGTGGCTGAACAATTACCGGTGGGTGCAACACCGGGCATTGTGCCTAAGACATTGCCGGGTATCGGCGACATCATGCCGGGACCTTTGTTGCCCTTTGCCGATCTCGCGGCGTGCAGTGATGGTCGTATTTTGATCGGTGCCGATGGTGCTGGTGCGGTATTGGCCCTCAGGCGAGCTTGAAAAAATCGAGTGCGCGGATTAGCAATGCAGCGATCGATAAACCGATGGAGATAATTCCCATGGTTGTTAGTTCAGTTAAAACTAAGCACACCTATCAAGTCGCAGACTTCGCCGCCGAGGTCGAGGCGGTGGTCTCCAGCGAGCGCGAGCAAGCGCGGATCATCGCGCAACTCGAACCGCTGTTGGCGCGCTTTCTCGCCGCCGGCACCTTACCTGAACAGTATTGTTTGCCAGTGCCCGGACGGTTGGCGACTGAACACCAGGGTTTCACGCTCTATCGTCTGCATCGCGGCACCGACGACCGTTTTAATATCATGGTTGCCATCTGGCCGCCGGGCGGTGGCACCGGCGTGCACGACCATGCCGGCAACTGGGTGGTGGAAGGTGTGTATCGCAATTGTCTGCACACCATCCGTTACACACGGCAGGACGACGGTAATCGCACCGGACACGCCGAACTGCGGCAAACCATGGCGCTAGATCTCAATCCGGGCGAAGTGGCCCATGTAAAATATCCCGACGCGGCCATTCACGACTTCATCAATCGCTCCACACAGGCCACGGTCAGCGTGCACATCTATGGCGGCGATATCTCCCAAGAAACCCTGAATTATTTCGACCCGGCAACACACACGGTGCAAGCCGTGGCCCATGATTTAAGTTACGACAACGAATAGAGCGTGCCCGGTCTGGGGCGTGGCGCCAATGACGGTCGTCAGCCGCTGCGCGGTGTCCGCTGCCCGGCTAGGGAGTATCGGCAAAGACGCACCGCGAAACAATTGCGCTCTGCTTGATTCACTGTCGATCTCTATCAGCTCGGCAGGGGTGTTGCTGGGCACAATCTGGGCGTTTAGCGTCGGAGTTCCTTCGCGAGTGTTATCCTTGCTGGTGTCATTCTGCCGCGACGAGGCCCCGCAGTCCGCGCGCACGAATACCGGCGCACAATAATAATTTGCAGGAATATCAAACATGGCCAAGCCCGCGCCGGCCGGCATGCATCAGACTTTGCACCGGCCGTTCCTGAAATGGCCCGGTGGGAAAATCCGGGTTGTGCCCAAACTGCTTGAGGTACTGCCACCAGGGCAACGTCTGGTGGAGCCGTTCGTGGGCTCAGGCGCGGTGTTTTTGAATGTCGCATACGAACGCTATCTGCTGGCCGACACCAATCAGGATCTGATCAATCTCTGCGGACATGTCGCGGCAGAAGGCCATGCGTTCATCGACTATTGTCGACCCTGGTTTGGCCCCCTGTTCAATCGCGAAGATGCGTTCTACGCGATGCGCGAATTGTTCAACACCGCGACGGATTCACGTCTGCGCGCGGCCTTGTTTCTGTACCTGAACAAACACTGCTTCAATGGTCTGGTGCGTTTCAACAAGCGGGGTTTTTTCAACTCGCCTTTCGGGACCTTCAAGCAAGTGAGCTATCCGCAGCGGGAGTTGGAGTATTTTCATGCGCATGCGCAACGCGCACAATTTGTCGGCCAGGATTTCGGTGCGACGATGCGGGCCGCGCGTGCCGGCGACGTCGTGTATTGCGACCCACCGTATGTACCCCTGACGCCGACGGCGAATTTCACCAAATTTGGCCGCGAGGCTTTTGGCATGGAGCAACATCTCGAACTGGTGCGGCTGGCACGCGTGCTCGCGCAAAAAGGCATCCCCGTGGTGATCTCCAATCACGACACCGAATTTGTGCGCAGCGAATATGCCGGGGCGCAATTGCATAGCATCTCAGTCCGCCGCAGCATCAGTCGCGATGGCGCGAGTCGTGGCGAGGTCGGTGAAATAGTCGCGGTGTTTAGCCCATGAGTGCCGCTTCGCAAGACGGCGGGTTAAAACCGGGCGCCATATACTGGCTGCGCACGGTCTGTCACGCGGGCGGCCTGTGCGGTCTGGCCGGCGCGGAAAAGAACATCCGTGTACTGTCCCTCACTGAGATTCTTGTCTGGGGCAATCGTAGCTCGCGCAGCTGAGAGTGCTGACGAACACAGGCGCTGGCAGCAGAGAAGTGCGGTTCACGCGCGCGAAGGCCGACGTCATGCCGGCCGTATAGCCGTCCCAGTGAATACGGTTGATATGGCAACACACGGCGGGTTCCGCGGGATTTCAGCTTGTCACCGCTTCGAGACCTGCACCAAAATCCTGCAGAGGGCCTTCCGCATGCGTCTGTCCACCCAATACCTCGCCATGCACTTGGCCGGGCTCTGTTTCCTCTGCACAACTTTTGCTGTCGCGGCCGCCCCTGAACTCACAAAGGAACCGCGGCCTTATGGGCGGCTGTTTCGCAGTATCGCGGGTGATGATCTCGAGCGCGAGCATGGCATTGGCGTGCTGGGTTTCGCGCACGTCACGGCGGCGTTCGCCGACAACAACATCGCCACGACCCAACTTGCGCAGGGCCGTGGGCGGAGCGTGCAACCTCAAGGTGGGCTCGTGCAGGATGAAGGCCTGAATCTCAACCAGGTTGGGCTACTGGTCTGCAAGGGCGCGGGATGTCCGCCGTTTCGACTGTTCGAGCCCAATCGTAATGTCCTGAGCCGGGTGACGCCGCTGCCCGGATCGCGGGGCGATCGTGTGATCGTGGATTGGGCGGTGTCGGCGGTGTTCGGCGAGGACGCTGTATTCTGGAAGACCAAGGGTTTCGACGACTGGAAATGGGATGCGGACGATCGCGAGCGCCTTGCGATCACCCAGTGGTATCTCGATATCTACCTGCCGATAGGTGCCGGGGCATCGTTGCTGGTCGGCAGTTGGCATTCGCCGCTCGCCCACGAGATCGGCTACCCGTTTGTGCCGCCCAACTGGTTTTCCTCTCGCACCTATGCGTTTGCCGTCGGCCCGGCCAAACATGTCGGTGTGCTGTCACAGTTCAAACTGCCACTGCTGCCAACGGCCGGCCATGCCAGCGTGAGTTTCGGCGTGGTCACCGATTGGAACGCTATCGACCTAGGCTCGGGTGGTCACGAACCCAATTTTCTGTTCGGCGCGAGTTGGCGCAGCCCTGACATGCAGACCTGGATTGATCTTGAGCTCATCTACGGCAACGGCGAAGACGACTTCGGCGACGTCACATTCCGCGAGGGCATCGCCTATCCGCGCGGCGGCGGCACACAGTTCCTGGCCGTGAGTTCGAACAGCGAGTACCTGGATCGGTTTGTCGGCTTTTTTAATGTGCTGCATCACCTGACGCCCTCTGCGAGCCTTGCACTGGAGTCCGTCTTCGCCTTCCAGGCAGGCGGCGACCTCGCGCCTTTGCCCTTCGCCATTACACGCGACTCGTCGATTTATGGCGCCAACCTCGCATTGCGCTATCGTCTCCAGGAAAATCTTCACAGCGCGCTACGCGTCGAATGGCTGCGCGACGAAAACGCGGCAAATTTCTTGTGGGGTCGAGTCGGCGCCGGCGGTGGCGATGTCTACGCGCTGAGTGCGAACCTAGCCTGGGAGATTAGCCCACATCTGCTGCTGCGACCCGAACTCAAGTACGACATCTACAGTGGCGAGGGTCACCTGTTCGCGGTCGGCAGTAATGGTGTAGCGCGCCAGAACCAGCAATTGTTAGGCGTGCTGAATTTCGAATTCCGGTTTTGATGATCGCGGCGGAGTCTCAAGCCTACGCTCGTGGCTGTCACCGCATGTCGTTCGGGTTCGATGACCCTGATATTCGCGAAGTCCCCGCGCACTGCCCAAGTGCCATTCCGCTCCGGGCGCCTCAGCTCAAACGTTTTGTGGCAGCAATCCACGCTTGTCGATTGTCACGTGACGCATTACAGCGCGTCCAATGATAAAGACGTTCGCCGACCGACGTACGCATGAGCTTTACGCCACAGGCAAGAGCGACCAAAAGGGGACATTCCACTTTCCAGATCCGCCCTGCACTCATTTATCGCCCGTCACCGGCGCCCCCTGGAGCGGCCCGCCGCGGACGCCCGCGCCGCCGGAGGGTGTACTCCAGCCCGAGTTGCGCGGCGCAGGTGCTCACCCAGTCTTGCGCGCCATAGGGCGCGCCGCGCCTCAGCGCATGCCGAATGTCTTCGAGCTCCGGCATGGACATCGCCAAGTTGACCAGCCCTACCCACTGCGGCGGCAGTCGCAGTGGCCCAACTGTGGACGAGTCCCCCGAATGGGAGTTAATGCGCAACGCCAGACTGCCCCATGGCCAGTCCTCGGCACGCGCCACCAAGTCAGCTCGCAATGCATTGCCCTCGACATAGCGCATCACTGCGTGGAGATACGCGTCGTCCTGTACCGGGAAGGCCTTATATCGCCCCTGCCAGATCCGTCCGCTGAAGGCATAGCGCCGCTGGTAGCGATGGACATGGCTAGTGAGCAACCAGTGTGCCCATTTCGACAGGCCGTCGTCGAGACTGGGACGAAGCACAAAATGAAAATGATTGGGCA
>JAYUQF010000629.1:0-6437 GCA_043756885.1 Pseudomonadota bacterium | reverse complement strand
GGTATCGCGAGGGCCGGGTGCCATTGCATACCCTGCGCGCAGATATCGATTACGGCTTTGCAGAAGCCAATACGACCTACGGCGTTATTGGCGTCAAGGTTTGGATTTTCAAGGGCGAAATCGTGCGAAAGAGCCCGGTCGCCGACGCCGCCGATAGCGAGACCTCGGCGGCCTGAGGCTGGCGTCTACCGGCAGGAGCATAAAAAGTGCTGCAACCAAAAAATACTAAATTCCGCAAGCAGATGAAGGGCCGCAACCGCGGGCTGGCGCAGCGCGGTAACCGGGTGAGCTTCGGTGAGTTTGCTCTCAAGGCAACCACGGGCGGACGCCTGACGGCCCGTCAAATAGAAGCGGCGCGCCGTGCTATCACGCGCTTCGTAAAGCGCGGTGCGAAGGTCTGGATTCGCGTGTTCCCCGATAAGCCAATTTCGAAGAAGCCGTTGGAAGTACGCCAAGGCAAGGGCAAAGGCAACGTTGAATACTGGGTCGCCCAGATTAAGCCGGGCACCGTGCTCTACGAGATGGAAGGCGTGCCAGAGGATCAGGCGCGAGAGGCGATGCGTCTGGCGGCAGCCAAGCTTCCGGTTCGGACAACATTTGCGATTCGTACGGTGCTGTGATGAAAGCTGACGAACTACGGGAAAAAAATAGCTCAGATCTAACGACGTTGTTACTGGAGCTGCGTCGCAAACAGTTCAACATGCGTATGCAGGCGGGATCCGGGCAACCGCCGCGGCCATCGGACATTCGCGAGACGCGTCGAGAAATCGCGCGTGTAAAGACGATAATTCAGCAGAAGAGCAGCGTCGCGGTGGAGCGAGTGAAATGAGCGAACAGACGAAAACGGCACGGACTCTTACAGGCCAGGTGGTCAGCACCAAGATGGATAAAACCATCGCAGTGCTGATTGAGCGGCGAGTTGAGCATCCGCTTTATCGGAAATATGTCCGCAAGTCGACAAAGTTGCTTGCCCACGACGAAAACAATGAGTGCAGCGAAGGCGATACGGTTGCTATTGAGGAGTGTCGTCCATTGTCAAAAAACAAGAGCTGGCGTTTGGCCCGTGTCATCGAGCGTGCGGCGCGCGTTTGATTAAGACCCCCGGCATTACGGATTGGAGTAAGTCATGATTCAGATGCAAAGCATGCTCGACGCCGCTGATAACAGCGGTGCGCGCCGACTGATGTGCATCAAGGTGCTTGGCGGTTCGCGCCGGCGCTACGCCAATATCGGCGATGTGATTAAGGTCAGTATTAAAGAGGCGGTGCCCCGCGGCAAGGTCAAGAAAGGTGAAGTCTTCAATGCCGTAGTGGTGCGCACCCGCAAAGGGGTGCGCCGCCCGGACGGGTCGACGATCCGCTTCGACGGTAACGCAGCGGTACTGCTCGACAAGCAGTTGCAGCCGATTGGCACCCGCATCTTCGGGCCTGTGACACGCGAGCTGCGCGGCGAGAAGTTCATGCGTATCGTCTCGTTGGCGCCGGAAGTGCTTTAGAGCACGGCAGTTCGGAGTAAGCAATGAACAAGATCAAGAAAGGTGACACCGTGACGGTCCTAACTGGGCGTGATCGGGGCAAGCGCGGGACAGTGACGCGCGTTTATGCGGACAACCGGGTGACCGTCGAGGGCATCAACCTGGTGAAACGCCATACGCGCGCCAATCCGCAAGCAAACGTGGCAGGTGGCATCGTGGAAAAAGAAGCGCCGTTACAGATTTCGAATGTGGCGCTGTATAACCCGATGACCCAGAAAGCTGACAGAGTCGGAATTCGTTTGCTTGAGGACGGACGCAAAGTGCGATTCTTCAAGTCGAACGGCGAAGTCGTGGACGTGTAATCGGGAAGTTTGTAATGACCAGGCTAGAAGAACATTACCGCGACGTCGTGATAAAGAAGCTGAGCGAACAGTTCAGCTACAAGTCTGCGATGCAAGTCCCGCGCATCACCAAGGTGACGCTAAACATGGGGCTGGGCGAGGCGGTCGGCGACAAGAAGATCATCGAACACGCGGTCGGCGACATGAAGCTGATCTCGGGCCAACAGCCTGTGGTGACGCTGGCGAGAAAGTCTATCGCTGGTTTCAAGATCCGCGAGGAGTGGCCCATCGGAGCGAAGGTAACGCTGCGTCGCGCTCGCATGTACGAATTCCTTGATCGCCTTATTAATGTGGCGATTCCGCGCATCCGTGACTTTCGCGGGTTGAACGGTCGTGCTTTCGACGGCCGGGGAAACTACAACATGGGCATCAAAGAGCAGATTATTTTCCCCGAGATCGACTACGACAAAATTGACGTACTCCGTGGCATGGACATCTGCATCACAACCACCGCGCGCACCGATGAAGAAGGGCGGGCATTGTTGGAAGCGTTTCGCTTCCCGTTGAGGACCTAAGGGTAGGCACATGGCTAAAAAATCCATGGTCATTCGCGAAGTTAAGCGAGCTGTTTTGGCGAAAAAATTTGCCAAACGGCGAGCAGAACTCAAGACGATCATTAAAGATGAAGACCGCTCCTACGATGAACGCGAACAGGCACGTTTGCGCCTGCAGAAGCTTCCGCGTGACTCGAGCCCGGTACGTGGGCGCAATCGCTGTCGTCTAACGGGTCGTCCGCACGGTTATTATCGAAAGTTTGGTCTGAGCCGAAACGAATTGCGTCGGCTGGCCATGCAGGGTCACGTACCCGGTTTGGTCAAAGCGAGCTGGTAGGCGAGCGAGGAAAGAACAGAAATGAGCATGCAAGATCCCATTGGCGACATGTTGACGCGCATACGCAACGCACAGGCGCGGGCCAAGCGTGACGTGACGATGCCGGCCTCGAAACGTAAGTCGGCTATCGCCGAAGTGCTTAAGAATGAAGGCTACATCACTGACTACCGTGAAGAGGGAGAGGGCGCAACGAAGAAGTTGCATGTTGAGCTCAAGTACTTTCGGGGCAAACCGGTGATCGAACGGGTTTGGCGAGTCAGCAGGCCTGGATTACGCGTTTACAAAACCAAAGACGAGTTGCCATCGATCATTGGCGGATTGGGTGTGGCTATCGTGTCGACATCCAAGGGGCTGATGAGCGACCGCGAAGCGCGGGCGCAGGGCATCGGCGGCGAAATCATTTGTTCCATCTATTAAGGTCGTAGCGAGATGTCTAGAGTCGGAAAAATGCCGATTCCGTTGCCGTCCGGGGTCGAAGTCACGATCAGCGGGCAAACGGTGAGCGTCAATGGAACTAAGGGGCGGATGTCGCATCGTGTGCACGATCTGGTATCGATTGCCTTGGAAAACGGTGTGATTAACGTCTCCGCTAACAATGCCAGCCAATCATCCAATGCATTGTCGGGCACAACCCGGGCGTTGCTGAACAACATGGTGACCGGTGTATCGGCCGGATTCACACGCAAGCTAGAAATTGTCGGCGTTGGTTATCGTGCGCAGGTTCAAGGGCAGAAGCTCAACCTCTCGCTAGGCTACTCGCACCCTGTCGAATATGCGATTCCTGAGGGGATCACCGTTGAGACCCCGACCCAGACGGAAATTCTGATCAAGGGTATCGATAAACAGCAGGTCGGCCAAGTGGCAGCTAACATCCGTGCCTACCGCAAACCCGAGCCTTATAAGGGTAAGGGCGTTCGTTATGGTGGCGAAGTCATCGTTAAGAAAGAAGCGAAGAAGAGTTAAGTCATGGCCAGTGAAAAGAAAGAATCGCGCCTGCGCCGCGCGCGCAAGGCCCGCGCCAAGATCCGCGAATTGCGCGCAGTGCGGTTGTGCATTAATCGCACTCCACAACACATCTACGCTCAGATCATCGCACCCGAGGGTAATGCCGTACTGGTTACCGCGTCTACGGTGGAAAAGGATTTTCGAGCCGGAGGCGAACACGGTGGAAACATCGCCGCCGCTACCTCCGTCGGTAAGCTGCTTGCCGAACGCGCAGTGGCCGTGGGTATCGATGAAGTGGCATTTGACCGCTCTGGTTTCAAATATCACGGTCGCGTCAAGGCCTTAGCCGACGCAGCTCGTGAAGGCGGCCTGAAGTTTTAGGAGTTCATAGCAGCATGAGTGTCAATTCGAACAGCTCCGATAACAACGAAGGCTACTTGGAAAAGTTGATTTCGGTGAATCGTGTCGCGAAAGTGGTCAAGGGTGGCCGAATCTTTGGTTTTTCAGCATTGGTCGTCGTGGGCGACGGCGGAGGTCGCGTGGGTTTTGGACGTGGCAAAGCCCGTGAGGTGCCAGTAGCAATCCAAAAAGCGATGGAGAACGCGCGGAAGAATATGACGCGAGTTGCCCTCAATGGCTCAACCTTGCAATATCCATTGATGGGAGAGCATGGCGCCGCCAAGGTTTATATGCAGCCTGCGTCTGACGGTACAGGGATTATTGCTGGCGGGGCGATGCGCGCAGTCTTTGAAGTACTCGGAGTGCACAACGTGCTGGCCAAGTGCATTGGCACGAGCAATCCGATAAACGTCGTACGCGCCACGATTAACGGGCTGAAGGGAATGGCTTCGCCTGACCAGATGGCCGCCAAGCGTGGCATGTCTGTCGAGCAAATCCGGGGATAACGACGGTGTCTAAGCAAGTAAACGTCACCTTATGCAAAAGTCTGAATGGGCGTCTGCCCGATCACAAGGCCTGCGCTCGCGGTCTTGGATTGCGTCGCATGTGGCAGACGGTATCCGTTGCGGATACGCCTGAGAATCGCGGCATGATCAATAAGATCTATTACATGGTCCAGGTCCAGGAGCCTTAAATCATGCGTCTGAATACGTTAAAGCCAGCACCGGGCGCTAAAAAGGCGCGCAAGCGCGTCGGGCGAGGCGGCGGCTCGGGCTCGGGCAAGACCGCAGGCCGGGGTCACAAGGGACAGAAATCACGCGCTGGTGGCTACCACAAGGTTGGCTTCGAAGGCGGCCAGATGCCTTTGCAGCGGCGGTTACCGAAGTTTGGATTTCGCTCGTTGGCGTTGCGTTTTAATGACGAAGTCAGACTTCACGAATTGAACAGTCTGGACGCTAATCCTATTGATCTCATTGCCCTCCAGGCTGCCGGTTTAGTGCGTCACCACACGCAGACCGTGAAAATCATTTTATCGGGTGTAATTGAGAGGCCAATCACGGTTAAGGGCTTGGGCGTAACCAAGGGCGCTCGGGCTGCGATCGAAGCCGCAGGCGGGAAAGTAGAAGATTAACCGTGGCAACAGCGGCAGCAAAATTTCCTGGCGGTACGGCAGGACTGGGCAAGCTCACAGAGCTGCGCAGCCGTTTTCTGTTTCTGCTTGGTGCGTTGCTGGTCTTTCGGATTTGCTCCCATATACCCGTCCCAGGCATTAATGCTGTGGCATTAAATGCCCTTTTCGACCAGCAGGCAGGCTCGATTCTGGACATGTTCAACATGTTCTCTGGAGGAGCGCTGGAGCGATTCTCGGTCGTAGCACTCGGGATCATGCCCTACATCTCGGCATCCATCATCGTGCAGTTGATGACCGTCGTTAGTCCAAAGTTAGAACAACTAAAAAAAGAGGGTGAATCGGGGCGGCGGAAAATCACCCAGTACACACGCTACTTCACCGTCGTCTTAGCATTGTTCCAAGCCACCGGCGTCGCCGTGATGTTGGAACAGCAGACGGTTGCGGGCATGCATCTGGTGATCGCACCGGGCATAGCCTTCAAAATCACCTGTGTAGCCACTTTGGTAACCGGGACTCTGTTCCTGATGTGGCTAGGTGAGCAAGTCACGGAACGCGGCATCGGCAATGGCATTTCAATGATCATTTTCTCGGGGATTGTTGCGGGCCTGCCTAGGGCGATATCGGGAACGCTCGAACTTTCTCGCACCGGGGAACTCTCGTTATTTTTAGTGCTGGGTCTGTTCGTACTTGCTATCGCAGTAACCGGTCTTGTGGTTTTTGTTGAGCGAGCGCAGCGTCGAATAACGGTAAATTATGCGAAACAGCAACGTGGTCCACAGTCCTATGGTGGCCAGTCGACCAACCTGCCGCTCAAGCTCAATATGTCAGGCGTCATTCCTCCTATCTTCGCATCGAGCATTATCTTGTTTCCTGCTACTATCGCCGGCTGGTTTGCAAATGCTGAGGGAATGGACTGGCTGCGCGACATAAGCAGCGCGCTGTCGCCGGGCCAACCTCTTTACGTAATGTTGTACGCGGCGGCGATCGTGTTTTTTGCGTTTTTTTACACCGCGCTGACCTTTAACCCAAAAGAAATGGCCGACAACCTCAAGAAGTCGGGAGCGTTTATTCCTGGTATTCGACCAGGTGAGCAAACCGCTCGATACATCGACGGCGTCATGACGCGGCTGACAGTAGCGGGGGCAATCTACCTTACGCTGGTTTGTTTATTGCCAGAGTTCCTTATCGTGGAGCTCAACGTTCCGTTCTACTTCGGTGGCACGTCGCTTTTGATTATCGTGGTGGTCGTAATGGA
>JAYUQF010000628.1:0-6447 GCA_043756885.1 Pseudomonadota bacterium | reverse complement strand
ACTCGTCGCGATTAGCCGCGACGATGAGTTGATAACCAGGGCAGGCACGGTACGCAGCGATAAGCAGACACATGCTTTAAGCCTGACCGTAGGTGTTGCGATTGGCCGCGAGCCACGCCACTTCTTCAGGTGTCGATGGCCGATCAAGGATCAGATTGCGGTGCGGCAAACGTCCAATGCGGCTAACGATGTCGTGATGATCCCGTGCCCAGTGCAGCGCGTCGGCGGTCAGGGCTTGGAAGGCGGGAGGTGCGTCCTGGTGTAGCGTCTCGAAACAGCGCAACGCGAGTTTTTGCGCCTCCCGGTCCTCCGCATGTTCGAACGGCAGGTAAAAAAAACTGCGTTCGATGATGCTGAGTTCGCGATCGATACCCAGCGCCACGCCGTCGCGGGCCAGCGCTTGGGCGCGTGCATCGAGGGCAAACGCGCGCGGTGTTGCGCGGTACACATTGCGCGGAAACTGGTCACACACCAGGACCAAAGCCAAGGTGCCGTGAGGGCTCAGCTTCCAGTGTTTCAGCTCGCCCTGTTCGGCGCTAGTGATCAGCGCGCCGAAGCGCAGGCGGATCTCGTTATCAAAAGCCAGATTGCTCGCGAACCACAAGTCGTAGCGCGAAGTCATGAGTGCGACATCGTCGCACGGACCAGCGAACCAGAATTGCAGGACGTCCTGCGGATGGTGGGCGCGAGTGTCCAATCAGTAGTGCACCAGCGAATGTACACAAACTTCGCCCAGCGCGGCGCGGCCGGCCAGGAAGTCCAGTTCGACCACAAAAGCGCAACCGGCGATGTGGGCACCAGCACGGCGGGCGAGCTCGAGGCTGGCGGCAGCGGTGCCGCCGGTAGCGATCAGATCGTCAACCATCAACACCGTATCATCGGGACCAATGGCGTCGGCATGCATGTGTAGCTCAGCGCTGCCGTATTCCAGATCGTAGCGCACCGAGCTGGTCGCGGCCGGCAGCTTGCCGGGTTTGCGCAGCGGCACAAAGCCAACTTTCAGTTCATGGGCGACCAGCGCACCGAAGACAAAACCGCGCGCTTCCATGCCCAGGACGGCGGTGATGCCAGCATGGCGGAAAGGTCTGACAAGTTCGCTGCAGGCGAATGACAGGGCCGCGTGATTGCGCAGTAGCGGCGTCAGATCCTTGAATACGATGCCCGGTTTGGGAAAGTCCGGTATGTCGCGTATATGGCGGGTGATGAGCTGCATGACGGCACTGCTTACCTAAGGTGATGACGATAATAAACTGAAGCTCACCGCGACCGGAACCATTGCCCGGCGTTCAATGCAACGCAGACTTGGGGTCGGTCCCGTGAACGTTTGCGCCGGCCCATCGCGTCTGTGAAAAAAAACTATCAAGCTTCGCGCTGCCAGCGATGGTAACGCGCCAGCCATGCCAGCAAGCGCGGCGAGGTATGGGCGCGCCGCCAAGCGCCGGCGGCGAATTTATTGGCCTCGGCGAGGGTCGGGTAGATATGGATGGTGCCGAGGATCTTGTTCAGACCGAGCTTGTATTTCATGGCGAGGATGAACTCGGCAATCAAGTCGCCGGCATGGGTGCCAACGATAGTCACACCGAGAATGCGATCGCTGCCCGGCGGCGTGAGAACTTTGACAAAACCACGTGCGTCACCGTCGGCGATAGCGCGATCCAGTTCGCCAATATCGTAGCGAGTGACTTCATAGGCGATCCCCTGTGCGCGTGCCTCGTCTTCGTTCAGACCCACGCGGGCGACTTCCGGGTCGACGAAGGTACACCACGGGATAACACGATAGTCCACGGCAAAACGCTTGAAATTGCCAAACAGTGCATTGACCGTGGCATACCAGGCCTGATGGGATGCCGTATGCGTAAATTGGTAGGGGCCGGCCACATCGCCGCACGCAAACACACTGGGTAGATGGGTTTCAAGATAATCGTTGACCTCGAGTGTGCCACGCTCAGTGAGTGGCATACCCAGCGCTTCGAGGCCGAATCCGCTGACGCGCGGGCGACGGCCAAGCGCGACAATGACCTGGTCGAACTCAAGCGTGAATTCTTCGCCGCCTGCGACCCTTACGCAGCGCAAGGATTTGCCGTCTGATGTTTGCGCGAAGGCCGCCGCACGTGCCCCGAGTTCGAGTTGCAGGCCTTCGTCAATAAATGTCTTCGCAACAAAAGCCGAGACCTCGTCGTCTTCGCGTGGCAACAAGCGGCCGGCTTGCTCAAGTATCGTGACCTGGCTGCCAAAGCGCGCGAAGGCCTGGGCGAGCTCGCAGCCGATGGGTCCGCCGCCCAGCACGAGCAGACGCGCCGGCAAACTGCGCAGTCCCCACAGGGTGTCGGAGGTCAAATAATCGATGGATGCGAGACCGGCAATGTTTGGCACCAACGGCTCAGCGCCGGTGGCGAGAATGATGGCGCGCGCTGACAGCTCACGACCGTTAACCGCAACCGTATAGGGCGACAGCACACGCGCTTCGCCCTGCAGGCATTCCACGCCCAGGCTTTCGAAGCGCGCCATGGAATCATGGGGCTCGATGGTGGTTATAACCCGTGCCACCCGTGCCATGATTTCGGCGAAGTCGAATTCGACGTGCATATGGCGGATGCCGAGCGCCGCGCTGTGTTGCGCCTGATAAATTTGTTTGGCGGCTTTGAGCAACGCTTTGGATGGTACGCAGCCGGTGTTCAGGCAGTCGCCGCCCATGCGGTGCTGTTCAATCAGTGTGACCTTGGCGCGCACGGCGCAGGCAATCAAGGCTGCAACCAAGCCCGCCGAACCACCACCGATTACGATCACATTGCGATCGACCTGGCTGGGAGGTGGATAATCAGCCAGAAAGCGTCGGCGTTTAAGTTGACGGGTGATCACCTTGGCCGCAAAAGGGAACAACCCGAGCAGGGCAAAAGACATCAGCAAGGGCAGAGAAACAACATCGCTCAGGCGTTCGATAGTGGCGAGTTGGGTACCCGCATTCACAAACACCGCGGTGGCGGGCAGCATGCCAAGTTGGCTGTACAGATAAAAATCGCGCAGGCGTATTTTGGTCAGCCCCATCACGAGATTGACCGCGACAAAAGGAAACAGCGGGATGAGGCGCAGTGTCAGCAGATAGGATGGTCCATCGGCCTGGATACCGCGGTTAAGCGCCGCTAGACGATGGCCGAAACGCGCCTGCACCACCGCTTGCAACAGGTAGCGCGCAGCAAGGAAGGCGAGCGTCGCGCCAATGGTGCTGGCGAAGGACACCAGCACCGTTCCCCACAACAGGCCGAACACTGCGCCAGCGGCGAGCGTCATAATGGCAGCGCCCGGGATAGATAAGGCGGTGGCGCCGACATAAATCGCGAGCCCCCACACCATGGCTGCGCCACGATGGGCACTGACATAGTCGGCCAGACCCGCCTGCTGGGCCTTCAGGGTGGCGAGATTCAGATAGCGGCCCGGCTCGAAGACCATCAACATGATGAGCACGATGCCGATCACGCCGGCCAGCAGGGCGCGTCGGCGATTCACAAGCTCATGCCAGGATGCGCCGCGCAGACCCGCACGGCCCTCCTGCAACGACTCGTGTACACTGCCGGCCTCATAGCCCGGCCCCGCCCAGCGCGCCGCGATCCGTGCGCACCGTAAGCTGCGTCGGGACCATTGTTTGCCGCGTAATTCGACGATTCGCGACCTGCAATACGCAAAGTTCCATTCATGACACAGGTAACTCCAGTGAAGGCATCAACCCATCCTCTTGCGACGCTTGGACGTGTGATCGCCGTGTACGTGTTGCTGGCTGCAACCAACTTGGCGCAGGCTTCCGATGCCCGCACGCTCAACGCCCTCTACGACAGTGTTCTCGCCGAACACGTCAAGGACGGCTTAGTGGATTATCCGGCTATCGCCCGCAATGTGCGCTTTGGCAAGTACATCGAATCCCTGGCGGATTTTGATCTCAATGCCTTAAGCGATGACAAAGAGCGCCTTGCGTTCTGGATTAACGTCTACAACGCGCTGGTAATCAAGAACATCATCGACGGTAAGTCGCCAAACGGCATGATGGACCGTATGGGCTTCTTTGGCGCTAATCTCAAAGTGGGTGGCAGCGGTATTGACCTCAAGTCCATCTACGGACGCATCTTGGCCAAGTTCGCCGACCCGCGCGTGCACTTTGCTTTGGTGCCAGGGATATCGTCGGCGCCTAAGTTGCGTTCGCAGGCTTATGTGGGTGACGAGGTGGACGCGCAGCTCGACGCGGCGGCGCGGGATTTCATCAACGACAAGCGTCGCAACCGTTTTTCTGCGGCCCTGCAAGCAGCCAGACTCTCCAAGCTTTTCGAAGAGTACCGCGACGAATTTGGCAAAACCGACAAGGAATTACTGGGTTATGTCGCCGGCTATGTGAACGATGAAGAAGTCGCGAAAATTCTCAAGCGCGGCAAGTACTCGATCAATTTCATGGATCCCGATGCGTCCATCAACGGCAACTCCATCCGCACCGAATAAGTAGCTTAGGATCCTGGTCAGAATAATCTCTACATCCGGCCGCTCACGAACACCCTCAGTGTTGACGAGATTATTCTGACCAGGGTCCTTATGGGCAATTTCAGTCGTGTTGGCGCAGATAGATCTCGCGCAGCGCCGGGTAGTTCATTTTTCCAGAGCCCAGCACCGGCAGCATTTCGTGATGGATGATCTGGCGCGGCAAAACCAGCTCACTGTGGCCGGCACTACGGGACGCAGCCAGCAGGTCAGCGCGATTAACGGCTGCTAGGTCGCTGAAGAGCACGATTTGTTCGCCTTTGCGTGAATCGGCGACGGCCAGCGCCGCGTGCAAGCCGGCGGGCCACAACATCGCGGCGAGCTCTTCTACGATGGCCAGCGAGATCATCTCGCCACCGAGTTTGGCGAAGCGTTTGGCCCGACCCTTGATACAGATGTAGCCGTCCGGATCGATGGAGACAATGTCGCCAGTTGCATACCAGCCCGCGCCAGCGCGCTGCGTCCAGGGTTTGATGATGGCACCGTCGCTGCCATGAAACATATAACCCTGCATCACGTTCGGTCCACGCACCACCAGTTCACCACCTACCGCAATCCCATCAACGGGCTCTAGATAGTGTTCGGTCATGGTCAACAGGCGCCCGACCGTACCGCGGCGTGAGGCGAGTGGATGATTGACCGCGATGACCGGGCTGGCTTCCGTTGCGCCGTAACCTTCGAAGATCCGCACGCCGAATTTTTCTGCCCACAGTGTACGGGTATCGTCTGTGAGCTTCTCCGCGCCAGCGATCACATAGCGCATGCGGTACATGTCAAAAGCCTGTCCCTGCTGCGCATACGCGCGCAAAAAGGTATTGGTGCCGAACAGGCAACTGATACCGAGCTCGTAACACAGCTCAGGCACCAGACGGTAATGCAAGGGACTCGGATATTGATAACTTGGGCAACCCTTCAATAGGGGCAGCAGTACACCGCCCAGTAAACCGAAAGCGTGGAACACCGGCAGCACGTTTAACACACGATCGCGGCGCGTGAGGTCCAGCAGTGACTGCACCTGGGCAAAATTGGCGAGCAGATTGGCGTGGGACAACACCACGCCCTTGGGGATCCCCTCGGAGCCGGACGTGAACAGCACCACGGCTGGCGCATCGACGTCCTGTGTGCCGCCCAGCATTCGATGGGCAAAAAGCGGTGCGCACGCGGCAAGGGCGCCGGTGATCTTCGCCCATGGGCCGATGCTGGCGCGCAAATCTTCGAGATAGAGCAGCCGTGCATGGTTTTCGATGACGGCCGCTTCGGCGCCCAGTCCCGCCGTCTCTATGAACGCACGCGAGGTGACCACCAAGCGCACATTGGCGGTTTCGATAGCAGTCACCAAGCCGCGCGCGCCGGCAGTGAAATTCAGCATCGCGGCTTGCCGTCCATGGGCAGCACAGGCCATCACCGTGACCACTGCTGCAGCCGTGCTGGGCAGCAATATGCCGACCCGTTCGCGATCAGCGAGCTTATGTGTGATAGCGCTGCCGAGGATCAAGGCGCGGGTGATCAGATCTTTGTAACTCAGGCGTGCGCCGGTGGCATCTTCGATGATGCACTGACCCATGCCGTGATTACGGGCGGCCCGCACCACGGCGGCAAACAGGGACTCGCGCCGGAACACGGCGGCAAAAGCTATCTCGTGCATGACCGCGAGCAGGGCATCGGCAGCGCAGGCACGGCGTTTGGCACCGTGTATCTCGGCAGGGACAAGCAGTTTGCGCGCTGGCAGCACGGATATCGTGACTGGCGGTAGGCAACGCCTACGCACAAGGCCGGCCAGCGCGGAAAAATACGAATGCTGGGGACCGTCCAGCGCAATCGGCAGCACTTGCGCATCGGCCCGGTCTGCGATCACGGCCGGTCCGTCATAAACTTTCATAAGTGACCCGGTCGAGGTGCTGCGCCCTTCCGGAAAAATCATGACGGCCC
>JAYUQF010000627.1:0-18849 GCA_043756885.1 Pseudomonadota bacterium | reverse complement strand
CCGAGTGGCGACAATTTGTAGCGAGCACGGGTCCACGTGCTGTGCCTCCCGGCAGATCGGGCGCTAAGGTAACAACAGGGACACTGGCATTCAAGTTCGAAGAAAGCCGCTAAATGGGCTTGGCGAGCCCCGCATAGCGGCCGCCAAAATAGAGCAGCGGTTCAACACCGGGTTCGGCATTGGCCACAATGCGCTGCACTACGCCAAGCATGATTTGATGATCGCCACCCGCCACAATGTTACTAACTTCGCACTCAATACACAGCAATGCACCATCTAGTAATGGTGCGTCGGTGACCCCGCGCGCGTGAGGGACGCCGGTGAATTTGTCCTCGCTCTTTTTTGCGAATCGGTTTGACAATTCTTGCTGGGTACTCGCCAGGACATTAATGCAGAAGACACGAGAATCGCGCATTGGCCCGAGGGTGTCGGAACTATTGTCGACACACACGATAAACATCGCGGGGTTCAAAGAGAGTGACGTCACCGCGTTCATGGTCAGACCATAGGTTTTGCCATTGCCGTCGACAGTCGTAACGATGCAGACACCAGTGGCCCACAAGCCGCTGGCGCGCCGAAACTCTTCGGGGGAAATTGTGTTTTCGCTCATTTTCAATCCAAGCTGGTTCATAACGAGCCCGTAACTCTGCAATGAACATGCGGCCCGTGCAAGGTGAGCGAGGTGGCCGACAACTCCAACGTGAGCGGCCGCCAAACGAATGCGGCTGGCCAAAACCTCGGCGCCTTGAGTCGTCCGCGTGAGACGTCGATAGCCCAGGGTAAGCTAGCTCATGCTCCGATTTTGCGGGGTAGTGATCGCGGGTCGAGCCGATGCCAACAACGCCGCAATCGTGCTTATGACCCGCTTCCCGGCACCGCTAGCCGACCGGTCGTGCACGACGCTACCGCAGTACTTGGCGGTGCCTGAGCGCCTACGTCTCGCGCTTAGATCTTCGGTTTCCGTTTCCCTCCCCTGAGAGGGCGATCTGGGGCAGCGGGCAGGTCGCGTCGCGGTGTTGCGAATTGGCAACGGATTAAGTGTTTATTTTCCCACACTTCCATGGCAGAATTCGCGCGGTCCGGACTACCGCCGTTGCAAATTTGCGTCACATGGCCTCGGCCCAGCCGACATCCATACGACAAAAATGACGTGCCGGCCCGGGTGAGCAATGAAGGTTGCCGGCCAAGTGCAGTGATGACGTGCACTACGCATCGGGTGGTTACCGGTAGATGGTCAAATCTGCAGTACAGGCGATATCCAGCAGGATTCGCGAATGGCCGTGGGTACCAGAGATGGCACTCAGGCTCAGTTTTAAGGGGTAAGACATGGGAGATAAATCCATGAAACAACCGAAAGGCGCGTTTCGAACCGCCTTAGCGGCGGTGCTGGCATTAGGCGCCTCACACGCAAATGCCGTGGTGACTTTTGAAGCCGCGGGTGGCGAGTTAGAAGTTAACGGTTCTCTGACGAGTATCGTGCGTGCCCGCGTGGGCTCGGGCGATCCCTACCTTGGTCAGTGGATTCAACGTCTGCAAATCGAAGCTGGGCTGAACTACGAAAACGTTGGCATATTCGACAAGCTGAGTTTTGTCACTGTGGTGCGCCCGGAGTACGACATTGCCCAGGACATGGGTGACATCACTAACAACCGCATCGGCGATGGCACCACGGGCCCCTCCAATGCTGACCGCTCAGCGTTCAACTACCAGAACGAAGGTCTCGCCTTCGGCGGTTTCGACGCATTTTTTGGTCCCGGCTCGTTTAAGACCGGCGGTATCGGCAAGATTGTCGAAATGGGTTTCGAGAACCCGGAATGGTTAGCGAAAAACTTCGAAGTTGATTTTTCTCGCAGCCCGCTCAACTCTCATCAACGCATCAAGTTCACCGGCACAACACCGTTCGGCGGCGGTGGAGTCAACGCCAAGGGCGGCGGTTTCCCCTTCGTCGTACAGAAGTCGTCCAATCTTGACCTGGACTGCCGTCATTGCCCGGACTTGAACCTGGACAATCTCGACGTTGCGATGATGAATACAACTTCCAATGGGCGTCTGTATCCTTTCCGCGAGCTGTACGCGGACGCGGTGGCCGGTGACTTCTGGTTCCGTGTAGGTAAACAGCAGATCGTGTGGGGTAAAACGGACTTTTTCCGTCTGCAAGACGTCATTAACCCGGTCGACTTCGGCCAGCACTTCTTCTTTGATTCTTTCGAAGATATCCGCATTCCGCAGTGGATGGCGTCGGCGCAGTGGAAGTTTGGCTCCATGGGGCCGCTGACCGATAACGCCTTGCAGATAGTGTGGAACTTCGATCGATTTCAAGGCATCGGCTTGGGTAATCCCTCGCAGTTCTGGGCACATCCGTTTGCCAAGGACGTCAGCACCTTCGCGATCTTTAATACTTTCTTCTCGCCGGAACCGTGCGTTAACGCCAAAACCGTTATCGACAATCCAGGTTTCATGAAGGCCGCGGACGTCTGCGGCGCTTTGGGCCCGCAGGATCCGCGAAAAGCGTCCGGCTTTGGTGCGTCCGCTGGTATCGACGGCTTTCACATGCCTGGCTACAAAATTGGCAACACCGAAGCGGGCGGGCGCTGGGAGTTCCGTCTTTCGGACTGGCGTGTGGCGCTGTCCCACTGGTATGGATTCAACGACGTGCCGGTGTTTCGGTTCCACACCGTGCACACCATTGCGGCGCTCACCCCGGGCGGCGTGGCTTCGGCCAACAACTTGACCATCGCTGACCTGACGCTCGCACGTCGTGATCAGGCTCAAGGTGTTGCCAATGGCCTGTACTCTGCGGGTAGCCTGGCGGCTGGCGATAAAACCAGCTCGCTGGTCCATGCTGCACGTAAGGGTGCATTCAGCGGGGCGACCAATCCGGGCGCGCTGGGTGGTGCGGTGCCTATCGTGTCCCAGACACCTCAGCAAGCCGCGCGCGCTCTGATGCAGAGCCCGAATCCGGCCTACCGTGCTGCTGCGCGTAATGCGGCCAAGACTGGTAATTATTCGGCCCTGTGGGCTGCAACTGACCCGGCCCTGGCTGCTGCGATCAACAGAAATACAAACAACGTTGCTGGCCTCGGCCCGGTGCTCGGCGGACAGGCATCGGCTGAATATCAGCAAGCCCATACGCTGGGTCTGTCTTTCGACTACTTCGAGCAATATACCGGCACGGTGTGGCGCGTAGAGTCGTCGTGGACCATCGACGAACTGGTGATGAACACCCGTACCGTCGACTGGCGTGACCAGGGTGATGTGATGCGTTGGTCTATCGGTATCGACCGTCCGACATTCCTGAAATGGCTGAATAAGGATCGCACCTTCTTCTTGTCCATGCAGATCTTCGACACCTGGTACATGGAGCACGAGGGTGACAAGACCACCGGCTACTTGAACGACGAGCACAACTTCATCACCACGTTTTTCTTCATCGGCAACTACATGCGTGATCGTCTGAAGCCGGTGGGGTTCTACGTCTGGGAAGAAATGAGCAATTCCCATGTCGCGGGTTTGAATCTTGAGTGGTTGATGGACAACCATTGGTCAATCAAGGGTGGCTTGCATACCATCTGGGGTGGCACCGGTAATACCAACCACGATACTGGCCCGTTCACTACGTTTATTACCCCAGGCTCGGACGGTACCGTCAATCCTTACGTGTTTTCCAACCTCGGTATCGCACGCCAGGGACTGGGCGCTGTTCGCAACTACGATGAGCTCTTCTTTGAGCTGAGGTATCAGTTCTAAAAACGACAGAATGTTCTCGCGCGCGGCCGAAATGACCGCGTAGCGCAGACACTTCAGAGAATTACGGGAGGCCTGGCCTCCCGTTTTTTTTTGCTCGATTTAGCGGCGACCACGTCGCTATGCGAGCCCGGACCGCGGGCATTCGCCGCTACTATCACTTACCATGCAAAAAGTGCCGAGCATGCTTGCACGGGCGTCCACACACTTACCGCCTTGAACCGCCTTACTGAAAGCGGGAACGCAACAACCTTTAAGCTGTCGATCCTTAGCGACCGACGCGGCCTTGCGAACGTCACCCTCGGAGAGTATCTGTGATGACCAAATTTTCCCCCCGCTATGCAATTTGCCTGCTGTTAGTGACCGTACTGCGTGTTGCGGCCGCCGAAGGCAGTGAAACGCCAGCGGCTAGTGCTGGGGTAACGCACAATGGTTCAGCGCAGAAGCAATCGACGGGTGAAACCCAGACCGATTCCCGCATGGTGCGTGACGCGGTGCTGGTGGCTCGCCAGCTGCGTAAATCGGAGAACATTTTTGATCAGGTCGCCGCCGCGGGTACCTTGGTTGATATCGGCGACAAAGAAGCGCTGCAGTTTCTCGCTGACACCCTGACTCACTCCGACTGGTCAACAATGCGCTCTGCCATCGACATGTTGCTCAACGTGCAGCATCCAGCCGGTATCGATCTGATCTACCGCGCGTCCCAAATCAATCCAGAAGGGGTCTTTGTCAAATTCCTGTCGGAATCCCTGGCCACGCGACCACGTGAAGATATGGCTGAATTTCTGATGACGGCGCTTAAGGCTAACGACAGCTGGGTAAAAAAACATGCATTACAGGCACTGGCGCGGCTGCCATTCAACGACAAGGAAAAACGCATCCGCTCAATTGCCGAGGATGAACAGCAGGATTCGATGACCCGTGCTTATGCCCACTACGTTTTAATGGATACGGCTGCGCGACCACAATCGCTGGACAAGCTATTGGACCTTGCTGCCAACGGCAGTCCGGATGCGCAGGAAGCGGCGGCAGTAGGCCTGGGCCTGGTTAAAAACGCCAAGACTCAGGCGGCCCTGCACAGCTTGGAAGGCTCGCAGAACTCACGCGCCCAGCTCGCGGCCTACGCCAGCGAGGCGGGTTTTGGCAGCGACGCGGCGATTTCTAAAATTGTCGACAAAATCGCCCATGGCGAGGGCATGGAATCTTCGGTCGCTGCGGCCAGCATAAGGCGCATGCCGGGCCCGATCGCCAGTCAGATTTCGCAACTGGTGACGAGCTGTTGCAAACTCGATACCGAGGTCGCCGCGCGCCTGCTGGAGTCATGGGCAACCATCAATGCCGACCCGAGCAAGATGTACGAGTGGGGATTGCACAATTCCGACGCGTCAGTACGTATGCAAGCCGTGTGGTTAGTAGGCGAGCGTCACGATAGAAAGTATTTGCCTATAGTCGGTGCCATGCTGAAAGATCCAGATAGCGGTATTCGCGCGATGGCATCTTGGGCAATAGTTCGGATCTTGAGTGATGAATACGACCCTGGGCTGGAAATTTGACCTTGCGGGTGTAGTAATAAGCTGAAAACTCAGCACCTCACCATGGTGTCTGCGCTCAGCCGCCGTTGATTTAATGTTTGACTACTAATTCCCTAACTGTCAGGAGCCGCCCCGGTGCCGATTAATTCGCGATTCTTGTTGTGCTCGGGTGTTGTGCTGGCCACCCTGTCGTGCGGTGCGTATGCCGGCGATTTTGACTTCGATCTCGCGCAGGCGACCGAACTTTCACCGCCAGTCGGTACCGTTATCGCAGCGGACAATCTTGCGCAGTTTGCGCAATACGTCGACCCGGACTTCGCGGAATTGATCAAACAAGGCTGGGTGACGATCACGGTTGGCGAGCCCATGTCCTTTGATCAACATGCAAATTACATCGCCGCAACGGAAAAAAATGCCGGGCAAACTCAGCTTGGTCAGCAACCCGGCGAGCTTCTCAATTACGCTGCCGGCCGGCCGTTCTCCGGCGAGTTGGCAGTGGAAGATGCACGCGCTGGCGAGAAGCTGGCCTGGAATATGCGCTACGCCTATGCCGGCGACGGTGGTGAGATACCAGAAATGCACTGGTACTACCGCGATATGCGCAGTCAAAAGGTCGAGCGCGTATTGGAGTTTGAGGCGGCCGCCATGCGCTTCATGTATCGCCACGTGATCGAGCCGATCCCTGAGATAGAAGACAACGGCTATAAAGTTTACAACGCCGTGACCCTCACCGCCCTCGACCCAGGGGACGTCGCCAACACTAAATTGATGATCTTCTACAACAGCGACGACCGCGCCGAAGAACAGGGTTGGATGTACGTGCCGCTGCTGCGCCGGGTGCGCCGCATCGCGACGTCCATGCGCACCGATTCGTTTCTCGGTAGCGACATCATGATTGAGGACTTTCTTGGTTACAGTGGCCGCATCATGGACATGGACTGGTCCTATGGCGGCGACCGTTACATTTTGCTGCCAATGTATCGCCATGATCAGGTGCCGCATTCGGACAAAAAGGCGCGTAAGTTCGATCACCAATACGTGGACTTTGGTGGGAACTCGGGTTGTTTCCCGAACGTTACCTGGCAGTTACGCAAGGTGCATGTTCTCGAAGGCAAACCCAAACGTTCAGACCATCCGTTGTCCAAACGCTATTTTTATGTCGACGCGCAAACCAAGTTTCCGGTATTTGGCAAGGTCTACGACCGCGGTGGCGCACTGTGGAAATTTTTGTATGCGGGCCTGGCCCATCCCGACTTTCATCTGCCTGAGAACAAGGGCAGTGGCGTGCCAATGCTCGATTCTTCAGCGGTCATCGATATTCAAAACAAACATTGCACAACCTTGCAGATGCTGACGCGCGTGAATATCCCGAAAATGAAGGCGCGCGACTTTGAACCGTCTTCGCTGAACGTCGGCGCGCGCTGAGTCGCTGGCGGTGCGCGGTGCGTGCGTGACTTGCCTTGGGCCACACTGCGCCTGTCCGTTGCGCGCCGGCGGGCAGTGACTACCGAAGACCCATACAAGATCCAAATCCGCACCAGCGAGAGTGTTCGGGTTTGACTTTGGTGATGACAAGCCCACAAGTGCAACAAATTTTATTTCACGGCTGGATAGGTATGACCGCCAGGAATCTCGATCCTGGGCTCGCAGGTACTGAGAATCTACAAGCTAGGTTTATACCAACGCTCTGACTGAAACTTTGGAATAGGCATCGCGATGAATACTCCCGATTATGATCCTCGTTCGTTGTTCGACTTGAGCGGCAAGCGTGTCCTGGTGACCGGCGCTTCAATGGGCCTAGGCAAACGTTTCGGCTGGACCTTGGCGCGTGCCGGTGCCGAAGTCATTCTGGCCGCGCGTAGCGAAGACAAACTGCGTGAACTCGCCGACAGCATTGCCGCCTTTGGTGGCAAGTGCCTATGCGTGGCCTTGGACGTACGCGATCGGGGTGCGATCCGCGCCTGTGTCGACAAGATTGAGCAGAGCGGTCCTATCGACGTGCTGGTCAACAATGCCGGCATCGCGATCGTCAAAGCGCCGGAGCGGTATCAGGACGACGATTGGGACAACGTATACGAAACCAATTTGCGCGGGCCATGGACCTTGGCACAGTCCATCATTCAGCACCGTCTGAAAGACGGTCGGCCAGCGAGTATCGTAAATATTGCGTCTATTCTTGGTATTCGGCCACTTGGGCATATCGCGCCCTATGCGGCCGCCAAAGCAGCCTTGATCAATTTAGGCCGAGAGTTGTGTGTTGACCTGGCGGGCAAGGGCATCCGCATCAACGCGCTTGCCCCGGGTTATTTCGAAACAGAAATGAATCGAGACTGGTTGAAGTCGCCGGCCGGCGAACGACTACGCCAGCGCATCCCAACCGGCCGCTTCGGTCAGCCGCAAGATCTGGATGGCGCAATTTTGTTTCTGGCGTCAGACGCGTCGGTATTCATGAATGGCGCTCTGTTGACCATCGACGGCGGCCATACAGCCGGCCTTTAACATCCGCCTGCCATGTAGGTGCGAATAAATTCGCACAAGCGCGAGCTACAAACTCCACACGACCAAGCGCCAATCCAACACGGCGCTCTCGTCATAAGCCTCCTTGCCGGCCCCAGTGCGCTTGGCGAAAGTCAGGGCGTGCAGTTCGAGTAGCTTGCCGCCGACGGCCACCGGCGTTGCGCTGGTGATGCTGAACTCGCTACGGATGATGTCTTCTTCCAATACCGGCGCCGTGTGTTCGCACCCTTGCCAGCCGATCAATGTCAGCATATTGGGCAGGGCGCGCCCGATCTGCGCGAGAGTGATGGAGATTGTATGTCCGCCATACACCAAGCGTTTGCCTAGATAACTGCGTGAAGCATCGGTATGGGTGAGGGCGATATTGCCGGTGATGCGCACCAGCTCGGGTGCGCAGGTGACGGTGTCTTGCGGCCCTATCACCACACGATCGCCGACCGCTAGTGTGGGGGCAGGCACCAGGTAACGCTCGGGCGCCATGGCCGTGAGCTTCCAATCCTGCGGTATCGCCGCTGTCAGCTGTGCATCCTGCAGGCGCTCGGGGATCCAGTCGAAGGCGTCGTTGCGGCCGGTGTGTGCATTGGCATTACGACAGGCAATCATGGGGCAGCGCCAATACTGCATGACAGACACGCCATTGTGATTGGTTGTTGCCATTTCCAGCGCGACCATACCGGTCGCATCGCGTCCCGGTTTAACTTTGTTCTGCCGCAGACCGACCACTTTGGTCGTGGTGCTTAGTGTGTCACCTACAAATACCGGCGTGAGCAGCAACAGGCCACGATAAAAAAGATTGCCCTTGACCTGTTGCGAGGCAAAAGTTGTCTGGCCGTTAACCAGATTAATGACCATCATCGGGTGCACCAGACCACGGGACTCGCCGGTGACCGCTTGCGACAGGTGTCGGTCCAGTGGCAAACGCATGCGGTCGCCCGTGACCGACTGGTAAAAGGCCGTATGGCCTTCGGTGACGGTTACGGCGGGTGCGGCAAACACCTGGCCAACGTGAAAGTCCTCGAAAAAAGGTCCGTCAATGTAATGCTCGGCCATGTTTGCTCATCCTGCTGCGTGGCGCTTGCACACCACTGATCGTGGAACGCCCATCGGGTTGAGCGATGAGCGGTGAAAACTTCAGCCGGCCCGCTGGCCGGCGCTGCTTCAAGGTAAAACGAACTCGGCGCGCAAAGCTGCGCCTTGTTCATCGAGCGCCGGGACCGCAGCCGAAGACAACAAGTCCCCGGTGCGTCGGATCAATGATACCGGCTGTCCGCCAGCACTGATGTTTTTGCGCCGCAAGGCGGGGTGTTTCTGCAAGCCTGCAATGTCATTGATGCTGCCACAGGCGATGCCGGCACGATTGAGTTTTGGCGCGAGTTCAGCCTGGGAATAACGGGTGAATACTGCTTCCATGTCGGCCCGCAGCGCAGCGCGATTTTCGACCCGCGCAACATTTGTGCTATAGCGCGGGTCGTCGATCATATCCGGTCGCTGCAAGCCATCCTTGCACAGCTGCGCCCATTCGCGATTGTTCTGGATAACGACAAAAATGGGTCCATCGGCAGTCGCATACGCACCGTATGGCGCAAGCTGCGCATGGTCCATGCCGGTGCCCGTCAGCATCTTGCCGGTATACTCCAGGATAGCCAGCGGCACGGCCATCCATTCCGATAACACTTCAAATAACGACAGTTCGATATGCGTACCCTGGCCGCTTTGGTGACGCGCATACAGCGCTTTCAAAATTTCGCCGTAGGCACTGAGCCCGGTCGCGATATCACAGACCGATGCGCCGACTTTGCTCGGTGTCCCGGCCGTGCCGGTCACCGAACACAAGCCCGTCTCGGCCTGAATCAAGGCGTCATACGCTTTCATGTCGGCGTAGGGGCCGGTGCTGCCGTAACCCGAGATACTGCACATCACCAGTCGCGGATTCAGAGCCTGCACGGCGACAAAACCAAAACCCAAGCGGTCCACCGCGCCGGGCTTCAAGTTCTGCACGAATACATCGGCGCGCGCCAGCATCCCGCGCAGCAGGGCGGCATCGGCAGGCTCGGTCAAATCGACCACAATCGATTCTTTGCCTGCGTTCAACCATACAAAATAGGCGCTCTGGCCGTGCACGGCGGTGTCATAGGCGCGCGCAAAATCGCCCTCCGGTCGTTCGAGTTTAATGATCCGCGCGCCACCCTCGGCGAGCAGGCGGGTGCAATAGGGCGCAGCGACAGCTTGTTCGAGCGAAACGACCAGGAGATCCGATAGGGGCAGTGTCGACATGGTGGCTACTCAAGGCATCACAAGTGAATGGGGGCTTGTCATAAATACATCCGCGCTGCCGGGACATCGGTAATCGTATGAGCCGGCGCCCGCTGTCGGCGCGATCGCGACAGCGTTGACCTTGGCGGGCCGGGCGCTTGCGGATGACGGCAGAGCAGGCTCTGAGTCCCATCCGGCCGTCATGTCCCGCACTCGATCATTTAAATCCGGCCACACTCAGTAGGAACGCGGTAATTCCAGTTCGTGTTCGGCGATATAAGACAGGATCAAATTGGTGGATATGGGTGCGATGCGATACAGGCGCGACTCGCGGAACTTGCGTTCCACATCGTATTCTTCGGCCACACCAAACCCGCCATGGGTCTGCATGCAAGTATCTGCTGCGCCCCACGCTGCTTCCGATGCCAGCATCTTGGACAGATTGGCGTAGGTGCCGGCATTTTCGCCCGACTCATATTTACGGCAGGCCTTTTCCAATACCGCTTCAGCCGCTTCGGTATTGGCAAATGCCTGAGCGATCGGAAATTGAATACCCTGATTCTGGCCAATGGGGCGCCCAAACACCACGCGTTCGCGTGCATAGTCCGATGCTTTTTTGATGAACCAGCGCGCATCGCCGATACATTCCGCCGCGATCAGAATGCGTTCGGCATTCATGCCCGACAGGATGTAACGAAAGCCCTTGCCTTCTTCGCCAATAAGGCTGTCGGCCGGGATCGGTACGTTGTCGAAAAAAATCTCGGTGGTGGAGTGATTGATCATGGTGCGAATCGGATTGATGGTCATGCCATTCTTTTTCGCTTCACGCATGTCAATGAGAAATACCGACAAACCATCGGCACGTTTTACAACTTTGTCTTTGGGGGTAGTGCGCGCCAGCAGGATCATGAGATCAGATTGCAGCGCTCGCGAGGTCCATACTTTCTGACCGTTGACGATGTATTTATCGCCGTCCCGCACCGCCACGGTTGAGATGCTGGTGGTGTCGGTACCGGCGGTGGGTTCGGTCACACCGAAGGCTTGCAGCCGCAGCTCACCTGAAGCCACACCGGGCAGATATTTTTGTTTCTGCTCGGCATTGCCGTGACGCAGTACGGTGCCCATGGTGTACATCTGGGCATGGCAGGCGCCGGCATTGCCGCCAAACTCATGAATGGCTTTTAAGATCTCAACACCCATGGAAATTGGCAGGCCGCTGCCGCCGTATTCTTCGGGGATCAAGGCGGCGAGCAGGCCCAGCTCCGTCAGGCGATCAACGAATTCTTTAGGATATAGACGCTCGCGATCTTTGGCCCGCCAGTATTCGCCGGCAAATTCCTCGCAGACTTTTTTCACCGTGTCGCGCAGCTGCGCAACGATTTCCTGATTTTCGTCGGTCATGGGTATGCTTCCACGCAAAATGCTTCGATGAGCCGGCGAGGGTCTCTCGCCGGCGGGTTCTATAAAAGCGGCAGCCGCTCGTGGCGGCTGCCGTTGCTCGCTCGTTGTATACGAACTATTTCAGCGCCAGGATCTTGTCCAGCACCGGCATCAAGTAGCGGTTGAACACATCGGGATTTTCGCTCATGGGGAAATGGCCGATCTCCTCCATGATGATGCACTCGGAGTTCTTGGTCTTGCGCGCCGCTTCTTCCGTCATTTCCGGGGTACACGCAAAATCGTAGACGCCGGTCATGTAGTACATCGGGATTTTGCCCGAGAGTTTTTCGGTTCGTCCACGGAAGTCGTGATCAACACTGTAGAAGTAGAGATCGCCCTTAAACACACCCGGCCCGCCCTGGGAGTAATACCACCAGGTTTCCCAGCGGTATTTGTCCGGACTCTGTGGTGCCATGAGTCCGAATACTGACGTGGCGCAGGTCTCGCCCCCGTGAATGTGGGAATGGCGCAGCCAGTCCAGATGCCAGCCGGGCGAATATTCGCAAGCTTCAATAGCAATCAGCGCGCGCAATTGGCTTTCATAACGCTCTGCGAGGTGCAGACAGATATTGCCACCCATGGAGCTGCCCATGATGACCGGTTTGTCCAGACCCAGTTCGTGACAGAAGGCCATCAATATGCCCGAGTAAAACTTGGCTGTGAGCTTGTATTCCTCGTTTTCCCGGTACCACTCATAGGGTGGTATCGACTTGCCATGGCGCGGCAGGTCGAGCGCGATCACACGGAAATTTTTGTTAATCGCCGGGTCGCACAGCTGATGGCGCCATTCCCGGCTATCGGTGCCGGCTGTATGCAGGCACACCAGCGGAATGCCCTGGCCCGCTTCTTCGAAAAAAATTCGATATTCAGTGCCTTCATAGGGCACCCAGATATACCGTCCGGTTATCGGTTCTATTTTTGCCACGTTAGTGTTCCCCTCAAACTTCGCGCATGCGGTCTAGCGCCCACGCAAGGGCGCGCATGTTCTGCCACAGGACCATCTGATCACCTTGCAGCGTTACGCGTCCGTGCAGCGGATGGGCCATCGCCCATAAATCGTTGTACATCGGCGGTGGCACCGGCTGACAGAACTTTGCCCACGACTCGGCCGGCCCGCGAATGGCGAGCTGGTAGCGTGTTTCTGGCCCCTGCTGATCGCTGACCTGGGTCAGTTTGCCGTGCTGAAATGAAACGACGTATTCCTTGTCGCCAAAGCCGAATAACAGATCGGCTGTGAAGTGTTTGCCGATCCAGCTCATTGGCCCGTTTTTATTGACCGCGTCCTGCCATTTTTTGACCCAGGCAGTTTCAAACATGGTGTACCTCCCTCGTGTTGTGCAGAAGTCCCCGCGCCCCGGCAACCCATGGCTGCTAAAACAAGCAGGGGACACAGTGTTTGGCGTCGTGCTGGCGTTCTTCGCCAGTACGACGCTGTGAGGGCGCAGCTTAATGAGTCGGCGCGGGGGGTGTAAATGAGCGCATGACGGCAGCGTCGATAAATCACCAATCTTCTCTGACAACGAGCTCGAATGCCTGGGCCGTGCTTGCGCTGGCGGGTTTACAGCCGAGCTCAAATACGACAGTCTGCGACCTCGTCACCCCGAGAGCTGCGTATGTCCTTTTTATCCGATGCCTCGTTGCAGAAGAAATTCGTAGACGCCCTCAACGCCAATTCCGCCTTCGGGAGCCAGTCTCTGGCTTTTGATGGCGCCGTTCAGATTGAAGTTGATAACGATTGCCTGTGGCTGAAAATCTACAAGGGTCGGGTCATCGACCATCAGGCCAGCCCCTCGATCTTCGGTTACACCTTCAAACTGCGTGGCAGCGAGCATGCCTGGCGGCTCTTGCTCTCGGGCGAACGCCTGTGGGCCGATCTGACTTTCCCCGGTAAGCGTGATTTCAGTGATGACCCCACGCTCGCACGCGTCGGCGAAATGAGCGTGGAAATCGCCACGGAGGGTAATCTGCTCGAGGCCGGTCGCCTGACTGAGGCCATGTTCGAACTGGCCTATACCCTGCGCGCAGTCGCGGCCTGAAGCCGAGCCGCATTTTTATGCCGAATATTGCAGGTCGCAGCTGCCCACGCGCGCGACAACAGGAGACCCCATGAGCACACCCGAAGACATCCGTGGCCACTATGTGAAGGTCAACGGCACCCGTACTTTTTACGACGAAATCGGCGCTGGCCAGCCATTGATCTGCGTGCATACCGCCGGCGCAAGTTCGCTGGAATATCAGTACATCCTGCCGCTTTACGCCGAGCAGGGCTTTCATGCCTATGCGCTGGATCTGCCGGGCCACTCGCGCTCCTATCCAGTGGATTGGCAGGCCCATCGCAGCATTCATGAGCATGCCGAGTTTGTGCACGCATTTGTCAGGACCCTCGGCCTCAAAAATCCGGTCATTACCGGTTGTTCGATTGGCGGCGACATCACCCTCGATTACGCTGCCCACCACTGGCAGGAGATGGCCGCTGGCATTGCGATGGAAGGTCTGGGCCGCTCGCCGACCTTCCCGAGCCCCACCAACATGACCCATCCAGCCTGGACCCCAGGCTGGCAGGACATGATGGAACGTGCCGCACTGGAGTCTCTGGGTCGCGGTGTGTCGGTGGCCAAGCGAGAGGAATTACGCTGGCAGCATCGTAATGCTCAAGTCAGCGCCGTAGGTGATCTGGTGGCCTGGGCAGGCCATGACGTGTTGGCCATGCTCAACGCCGTGCAGTGCCCCATGCTGGTGGTGCGTGGTGATGAAGATTTCTGGGTGCCGCGCGAACTGGCGGATGAAACCGCTCGTGTATTGCCCAAGGGCGAGGTCACCCACCTGGCGTCGATTGGCCACTACCCGATGTTCGAGGAGCCGCAGTTGATTGCCGATTTAACGGGTGACTTTTGCCGCAAACACAGTATCTTCACGTCCCATTAGACATGCGGTTGTGAGGAGCGAATAAGCAACGAAGAGGGGATGACCGGCAACCGAGTGGATGCGCGCGCTGGCGCGAGGCCCGGTTCGTCGGTCCAGAGGGGGGGCTAAGGGCGGCGCAAGCCGCCCTTTTTTTTGGTGCCTCAGCCCTTGGCGAGGGTGTTCAACTGGGCGCCCCAGTTTTCGTAGGAGCGTAAAGTCTTGAAGGTGATCTTGGGCACGATGTGCGCATAACCCAGCTTCCAGATCGGCAGGCTATGAATAACCTCGTCGATTTGATCGCCACTGTCGACTTCAAATACGGCGATTACTTGATATTCGCCTGCAACTTTCCAGATCGCCTTGATAGCGCCGGTTTTGACCGCCTCAATGGCGGCCACCGATTCCTGACGCCAGACTTCGAAGAATTCCTTGTTTGTCAGATTCTCAGGTTTGGCCAGATCGGCCGTCATCATTACCAGCACGGGAACCTCCAGAAAAAAATTCAATGAATATGAATATTAAGATCACGAGCGTTGCTGCGCCCTGCGGTGGAATTATGGCTCAAGTCGGTGTCATCAGGCGCGCGAAGTTTTCCGCGCTACGGCGCAGATCGCCGTCCGGCCGAGTGGGAACCGCTGCAATCGCGGCGATGTAGTTGGCCGGCAAGCCATGATGTTGTGCACCGGCCAGCACGTAGGCGAGGTACCAGTCAAAGGGCTGCAGGGTGTTGTCCAGGGCCGATGCTTCGGCGCGATACAGGAAACATTCGCCATGGGTCTCGTCGCGCCACAGCTCAACACGATAGCCGTGACCAACACCCTCAATGTTATCCAGGGTGGGCTTGTCGACCGCGCAGATCTCATACAGCACGCCGTACGCGCGCTCGCGGGGACACGCCTGCAAACTGCATTTGCCCGAGCCATCGGCACCACGTTTGTTGAAGCCCAATTGATAGCCCGGCAGTTCTATCTTGCCTAACACACCTGCAATACCGATGCGGGCGCTTAAGCGGGGTGGAAACAGATTGGAGCCGTAGGCGAGATAATTAAGTGTGGTCATCGCAGTTCCTGCCCGAGGGCCACATCTTCAGCGCGGGCCGGCACGGTGTAAACTTCGCGCTCACGCCCGACCGCCGATCGCCGGCCTCACTTCTGCACAACCACCGCGCCGCACCAGGAGGCTCGCGATCATGAACAGCACCCACCCGGACGACGTCCGCGCCTGGCGGCAGGCCCATGTGCCGGTCTTCAACGACAATAAACTCAAGCTCGGTATCTTTGGCCAGAACTGTTCGAACGGCTGCACCATCACCCACGCGCCAACCAGTTTCGAGCCGACTTACGCGCACAACGTCAAGATCAGCAAGCTGGCCGACCAGCTCGGTTTTGAGCTGCTGGTGCCGGTGGGTCGTTGGAAGCATTTTGGCGGTACCACGCAGTTCAACGCCAATAACCTCGAAGTATTCACCTGGGCCACCGCCATGGCCTGTAATACTGAAAAGCTGATGGTATTTGCCACCGCCCATGTGCCGACCGTGCATCCCTTACTGGCCGCCAAACAGTCGTCCACCATCGACAATATCTCGGCTGGCCGCTTCGGGCTTAATATCGTATGCGGTTGGTTTCGTCCCGAAATCGAAATGTTCGGCATCGAGCAGCGTGATCATGATGAACGTTATCGTATGGCCGACGAATGGCTGACGTGCATAAAACGCGCCTGGACCGAGCAGGACTTTGATCATGCCGGCGAGTTCTACACCATCAAAGGGGGCTTCCTGCTACCCAAGCCGGTGCAGCAACCCTATCCAACCTTGATCAACGCCGGCAGCTCCGAAGTTGGTCGCGAATTTTCGGCGCGACACGTGGATTTTAATTTCATCACCATTACCACCAAAGACGAAGCACAGTTTTTGATCGACGATGTCAAAGCGCGTGCCCATGCCCATCAACGCCAATGTGGCGTCATGAGCTATGGTTTGGTGTGTTGTCGCGATACAGAAAAAGAAGCGCGTGAAGCCTACGACAATATCGTGCGGCACGGTGACTGGGTGGCGGCTGAGAACATCATGAGCCTGCTCGGTATCGAGAGCAGTTCGTTTGGCAATCAAGAAACGGTGCGCAATCTGGGCGAGCGTTTCATTGCGGGTTGGGGTGGCTATCCCTTGGTTGGCACACCAGAACAAGTGGTCGAGCAGATGCAGTCTATCCATGCCATGGGCATTGAGGGTTTCATTTTGTCGTGGTTGGATTACGCCGAGGAGCTGGCCTACTTTGGCGAACGTGTCATGCCATTGCTCAAGCAGGCGGGCCTGCGGATCTAGTCCGTCGCGTTTGCAGCGAATTTAATTATCAATAGCAGGAGTTGTCATGACCGCCACCAGTTTCAGTAGCGACGATGAAGCCCAGATTCTCGCTGCCATCGCCACGTGGCTGGACGCGGAAGTGCGGCCGCAGGTCAAACACTTTGACCATGCTGACGAATACCCCCATGACATCGTTAAACAAATGAAGGAACTGGGTCTGTTCAGTCTTATGTACCCCACGCAGTACGGCGGGCTGGGCATGAACGCCAGTGTTTATGCCAAGGTCATCACCTTGTTGTGTGAAACCTGGATGAGCCTGGCGGGCATCATCAACACCCATATGATGCTCGGGCAACTGGTCATGCGTTTCGGCACGGCTGATCAGAAAGCGCATTTCATGCCTAAGCTCGCGAGCGCACAACTCCATGGCGTGCTGTGTTTGACCGAGCCCGACGCTGGTACTGATCTGCAAGGCATTAAAACGCGTGCCCGTCGTGATGGCGACGACTATGTGTTGAATGGCTCCAAAATGTGGATCACCAATGGCATGTATGGTTCGCTTTACGCAGTGCTGACCAAAACCGATCCCGATGCCAAACCGGCCCATAAGGGCATGACCCTGTTCCTCGCCGAGCGTGGGCCGGGGTTTAATATTGATGGGAAACTGAAAAAACTCGGCTACCGTGCAATCGAGAGCGTGGCCCTGAGTTTCGATGATTTCCGCATTCCAGCTTCACGCATACTCGGTGGCGAAGCGGGACATGGCTTTCATCACGCGGTCGGTGGATTGGAACTGGGTCGCATTAATGTTGCGGCCCGGGCGGTTGGTGTTGCCCGCGCGGCTTTGACCGATGCGGTGCGCTACTCCCAGCAACGCAAAACCTTCGGCAAGCCCATTTGTGAGCACCAGGCAATTCAGATCAAATTGGCCGACATGGCAACCCGTGTCGAGGCGTCACGCCTGCTGGTAGAGCAGGCCGCAAGCAAATACGACCGTGGCGAACGCTGCGATATGGAAGCCGGCATGGCCAAGCTGTTTGCGTCTGAGGCTGCGCTCTCTAACGCGACCGAAGCCATGCGTGTGCATGGCGGCTACGGTTATTCCGAAGAGTTCGACGTCGAGCGTTATTACCGCGATGCGCCGCTCATGTGCATAGGCGAAGGCACCAACGAGATCCAGCGTGTGCTGATTGCGCGCCAGTTGGTCAAGCGCTACCCGGCCTGAGGGCTAGTTTTTGCCAGCGGTGCGTAAGCGAGTACCTCTATCTCGACTTTTGCGCCGGGCAGAACCAAGGCCGAACACACGGTTGAACGGACCGGCGGACTGTCGGCGAATGCCGCGCCATAAACCCGGTTGAAAAGTGGGAAGTCGGCGATATCCGTCAACCACACCGTGGCCTTCACCACAGATTCGAGACCGACATCGGCGAGGGCCAACAGCGCACGAATATTGCGCAAGCAGTGCTGGGTCTGGGCTTCGATCCCCGCGGCGATGCGCCCTTGTTCATCCAGCCCCAGTTGCCCGGATAAAAAGACAAAATCGCCGGCACGGATGGCTTTGGACAGCGGTAGCGGTGTGCCGTCGGCCAGCGTGAAGCGGCCACCGAGGATGGTGTGGTGCATAAGCGAACTCCTTAGAGCGTGATAAACCGATGTGCGCTGATGTCGAGCAGGTACTGACGCGGGTATATTAGCGCCTAACTTCAGCCACGACCGCAGACGCTCTACGGCTCTTTTCGCCCCAGACCCACACGCTCAACCTCTGTCGTCACTAACGGGTTTGCGCAGCACCCAGACATAACCCGGGCACAACCATGGCAGGCCATGCACCAGCCAGTGCGCGGCGCGCTGCCGCAACGAGCCAGGTACGAACATATAGTCGGTCGCGTAACGGTGCGGGTGGTCGACCAGGAGAGCGGTGTAATCCAGCACTTCGAAACGCGCCACTAAGCGGCGCAGACCGAAGTAGCTCAGGTGCTCTTCGTAGTAATAACTGCCACGACCCAGCGCACGCAAGTAAAGATGAGCCAGGAATTTAGGCACGACCGATAACAAAGGTAGCTGGTAGTGCGGCTCGCGCCAGGCGTAACGATTGCCCGCGCTGAAATAACAAACACCGCCGGGTTTTAACACCCGTGTTATCTCGCCCATTAAGCG
>JAYUQF010000626.1:0-2472 GCA_043756885.1 Pseudomonadota bacterium | reverse complement strand
AACGACGCCGGGTCTTAAGCAAGCGGGCACTGGCATCGTCACGTTACAGATCTGGCGAGGGGGGCCTGCTGCGCGGCTGTCGACGTCACGCTCAACTGAAGGCCGGCATGACTTTTTCTGCGAACAAAGTTAACGACCCCTTGATCTGATCGCGATCGTGCAAGCCCTGGGGAATGATCAAAAACATTTCGTTGATGGGCACCGCTTTGCTGGCGGCTTCGATGCGTCGCTTCAAAGTGTCGGGTGAGCCAAATAGCAGTTCCGGGAAGGGCTGGCCGAAGGGCACCGCCCATTCCTGCCAGAACCACTTCATGTCCGCAGCCAGTGCCGCCGCTTCGAGGTCGGTTTTGGCGCAGATCATGAGTCCGCCCCAGGCCGCTTCATCTCCGGCGGCGGGTTGGTAACCATGGCTGGCGGCTGCGTCGCGATAGGCCGCCCACAGCGCCTTCAGAAAATCGAGATCTGACGACATGATAATGGGCTTGCCGCGATACTTGGCCCAGAAGCGCGCCGTGCGCATCGAAGCCGAAAAACCGCCATACAGCGGAGGATGCGGGCGTTGGAAAGGGCGCGGGGCAATGCCAACTTCCTTGACATGCCCATTGGCGTCCATGCCTTGACCAAGGCGCCGGTAAACCTCGTGAGGATGCGGATTGTGCAAGTCTCTTGGGGGTAGATCCCAATATTTGCCGTGATGGCTGAAGGTGTCATGGGTCAGCGCGCGCACCACGATATCGACCCATTCGGCGAAGTATTCCCGGTTGGCGATATCGGCTGCGTCGTTTTTATTCCACGGTCCGACCGCGCCAACGGCGTCCTTGACCTTGAACGGCTCAACCCAGCGTGACTGATAACCGCGCACCAGACCAACACCGAAGCGGCCCTTCAACATATTGTCCATCGTTGCGATCGCTTCGGCGGTACGCAGTGGATTGTGAGTGGTTGAGACAAAACCGCAGGTGATGACGCGCAAACGCTTGCTATGCATGCCTATCCACATACCGGTCAAGGTCGGATCGTTGGCCATCTCATAACCTTCGATCTGCAGATGATGCTCGGGATGACCCCAGCCGGCATACCCAGCGTCGTCAGCCAGGGTCACGTATTCAGCAAGCTCGTCGAGCATGCGTTGATAGAGCACAGGGTCTTTGCCGGCCATGCCTCGTTCAAGTTCGGCACGGCGGCCGACCGTGCAATACACAAAAGGATTGAAGCGAATCATCGGTGCTCCGAGTGCAGCGGCGCTAGTGGGGGAGTGGGGCTCAGGATTTGAAGAACGATGCTGCGCTCAGAATCTTGTTTTCCTGATGCGCGATGAAAGGTGCGGCAGCTTCGGCGTAAGCTGGCCAGGCCGGATCGGCCTGCATAGACGCGCGCCGCTCTGCCCTGTCGTGCAGATCCTTGAAGCGCCACATATGTACGACCTGGTTCAACTGTCCGATGTCCATCGAGGTGTACCAGCCCACGCAGTCGCCCAGGTATTGTTGCTGCAGGGGCCAGGCTTGGCTGCCGTAGAGTTCAACAAACGCCTTGAGCTTGCCGGGATGCAGGGTATAGGTGCGATGGTCAACGATCATTGGAAGTCTCCTGGAGATAGTCGGGGCATGTTAGCGCGCAGGTGATCGACGCAGTAACGTCGAAACGGGGAATCATGACGGACCGCGCCGACGGAGCGCGTATTTAGGACCCTGGTCAGAATAATCTCGTCAACACCGAGGGTGATCCTGCGCGGTTGCTTGCCAGGCGCGATTTGCAGGCAATAGCGGGGCTATTGCCAAAAATTGCAACGCAGCGGCAGCCGCTCAGGAACAGCCGAATGCAGATTATTTTGACCAGGGTCCTAAGCGCATGCACATTTGGCTCTGCGACTACACTGGGTTTTATGCCTGATTTGGCCGCACCCAAGGAGGCACCCTATGTCCATCGACCCGCAAATTCAACGACTGCTCGATGGGCGCGTGCAATTGCCGGCTAACAACACGCTCCCGATCATAGAGGCACGCGCGTTGATGGCGGCGCGCGAGAGTCCCGGCCGGCCTTGACGATTGCCTGGCAGCAACACGCTGGGGTGACCATGAAGCGCTGGTTAGGCGCCAATCATGGTTCTTTCTTTTTGCCCGGCGTGGTCGATATTGCTACCGATGCCGTTGACCACGCATGTGCCCGGGCGCGCGGGCTGTTCGCACCTTAATCGGTGTTGGCACGCCGCCATGTGTGGCCTAGCCGAAACGATTAAGCCCCAGGGCGCGTGCAGCACCGGCGCCCCACCCGCCAGGGAATTGCGTTCCCACCACCGCGGCGCGCCAGCGCGCCAAATTTCAAAGCGCTGTATAAACTCGCCGCGTGCATAAATCTCGTCGGCCGCCGGCCGGCCGCCCACAGATACACATCTGACACAGTCGAGCGTGGACCAGCGCTCAGACTGCATCACCAGGCGATCTGGGCGGCGGACCACGAAGGTTTCATCGCGCA
>JAYUQF010000625.1:0-18856 GCA_043756885.1 Pseudomonadota bacterium | reverse complement strand
GGAATTGTTCGCTGTATTGGGTCATGCACACAAACTCACCGAGCGCTGGCACGCGTGCACGGGGGAATTGATTGAAATCAGCGGCCGTCAGTGCGCTGGTCAATTGGCGTGCGCGATCGGCGCGGAAATTTGCGAATACCACCACGTCGCCATCGGCGATGCGATGGGGTGCCTCACCAGGCGGTGTGATGACGGTGGCCTGCACAAATTCGTCGGTTTCCGCGCGTGCGTAGGCGAGTTTGAGCGCGCTGCGCGCGTCAGGCGCGCTGAACGATGCTTGACCGTCCACCAGCAACTGGTAGGCCGGCGCGACGCGCTCCCACGTATTGTTGCGGTCCATCGCGAAGTAGCGACCGATGATTGAGGCAACCCGGGCATCGCCGAGCTTGCGCGCGTGGTCTTCGAAACGACTCAGAGTTGCAGCGGCACTTTGTGGAGGTGTGTCGCGCCCGTCCAGGAAAGCATGGACATAAGTGCGCTTGACGCCGTTGGCATGGGCAAGGTCCATGAGCGCGAGAATATGATCTTCGTGACTGTGCACACCGCCTGGCGAGGCCAGCCCGAGAATGTGCACGGCACGGTTGTTGTTGGCGGCGCGGCGACATGCACCTAACAGCACCGGATTACGCGCAAACTCGCCACTGGTTATGGCTTTGCCGATACGCGAAAAATCCTGATCAATAAGCCGCCCCGCACCAATATGCATATGGCCAACCTCCGAGTTGCCCATCTGCTGATCCGGCAGGCCGACATCGGTGCCGGAGCAGCGCACGAGGCTGTGTGGGCTGTGCGACCAAAGACCATCCCACACTGGCGTGCGAGCAGCCAGGATGGCGTTGTAAGCGCTGTCCTCGCTGTGGCCCCAGCCATCGAGAACGATCAACATGACGGGATGTTTGACGTGCGGCATCGGGTTCATTACGAAAGCTTGAGCGTGTGGGTTTACGCGATTCTCGGTGCAGTTTTTGAGTGTATCATACGGCCGCACACCGACTATGGTGCGCAAAAATGTCACCTTATTGTCTTCTCCACCCGCAAGCAGTCCAACCATCATGCAACAGATCAGTGAATTCGTTTTGAACCATTGGATGTTGGTGACCGCATTTTGCGTGCTGCTTGGATTGTTGGTTGCCAACACCGCTACCACTATCGGCGGCATCGGTGCGTTGGAGGCGGTCAGCCTGATTAATCGTCAAGGCGCGACGGTGATCGATATCCGCAGTGCCGAGGATTTTGCCGCCGGTCATATCATCGACGCGGTGCATTTCCCGCTGGCAGATTTGCCCACAGCAGGCGAGAAGCTCAAGAAGCTCGCTGGCAAGCCAATCATCGTCTGCTGTGCCAGTGGCAATCTTGCCGGGCAGGCCACGCGCCAACTTAAAGCGCAGGGCATGACCGAAGCCCACGCACTCAAGGGTGGTATTGCTGCCTGGCGCACTGACAACCTGCCGGTAGCGCTTGGTTAGTCGCCAAGCTACAGACCAACAAATTAACAACACATTTAACGGGAGCCAGACAGTCATGGCGGACGAAAATACGGCGCAGAATGTTGCGCAACAGGCCATCACCGGGCAGCTTGCGATCCAAAAGATTTACGTCAAGGATGTTTCGTTCGAGGCACCCAATTCACCGGCAGTTTTCACCGGTGAACTGAACCCCACCGCCGACGTGCATTTTGCCAATCGCACCACTGCCTTGGACGCGGAAAATCACGAGGTGGTGTTGACCGTCACGGTCAAGGTGCGGCAAGAAGAGCGCACGATTTATCTGGTCGAAGTACAACAGGCAGGCATTTTCACCGTGCGCGGCTTTCCCGCAGAACATCTCGGTGCGATTCTCGCGACCGCCTGCCCCAATACCCTGTTTCCCTTTGCCCGTGAGGTGATTTGCGATCTGGTGATGAAGGGCGGCTTCCCGCAGCTACTGCTGGCGCCGGTCAATTTTGAGATTCTTTATGCCCAGGAGGTTCAGCGGCGCATGGCGAGTGAAAATGCGCCGAGCGCCACCCACTGAGTGCTGCATCAAGGCCTGGGTGGCTCTAGATGAGTGAAGCGCCCGTACTGGTGATGGGTGCGGGCGCTTGGGGCACCGCGCTGGCCAGTGTTTGTGCCCGTGCGGGACGTGCGGTCGTGCTTTTTGATACCGATGCGCACACCATCGCCCACCTGCGCACCCATCGCCGTCATCCCCGCTTTGCCAGCGACGTCGAACTGCACGCCAGCATCACGCCGGTGGCGCAGTTGAGCACTATCGCAGCGCCGGCCTTTGTCATGCTGGTGGTGCCCTATCAGGTCATGCGTGCGGCCCTTGAGAGCTTGCGCGCCGCACTACCAGATGTGACGGCGGTGGCCTGCGCGAGTAAGGGTTTTGAGCTTGAAACCGGCATGATGGCGCATGAAATTGTTGCCGATGTAATGGGCCCAGAACTGCCATTCGCCCAGGTTTCGGGTCCGAATTTTGCCGTCGAAATTATGGCTGGCAGCCCCGCTGCGATAACGGTGGGCGCCAGTAGTGCAGCCTTTGGTGGCTTACTGGTTAATGCCATGTATGGGCCGACCTTTCGCCCGTATTACACCGACGATGTAATTGGGGTGGAAATTGGCGGCGCCTTGAAGAATGTCATCGCCATTGCCGCTGGCATCGCCGACGGCCTTGGTTTGGGCGCCAATACACGCGCCGCGCTAATCACACGCGGACTGGCCGAAATCGCCCGTTTTGGCGTCGCACGCGGTGGTCGCATGGAGACATTTATGGGCCTGTCCGGTGTGGGGGACTTGGTCTTGACCTGCACCGACAACCAGTCGCGCAACCGCCGTTTTGGTATGGCGCTGGCGCAAACCGGTTCGACAACAGCGGCCGAGGCCAGCGTGGGGGCACTGGTGGAGGGCGTTGCAACCGCTCGCGCCGTTGCGGCCCTGGCCGGTCGCTGGCATATCGATATGCCGATTGCAGCCGAGGTGGTCCGGGTCTTGGCCGGCGACACAACGCCCCGCGCGGCTGTGCGCGACCTGCTGTCGCGCGATCCCACCGTCGAAGCGCGCTGAACTCGCACGCCTAAAGTTCGCTCTCTCCTGAGCCGATAACCAAGAGGATAACCATCCGCGGCGCACTTGCACGGCACAGGAGTCATAGAGATGAGCAAGCTCCCCGCCTCTTTTCCGTTACGTGATACGCTTGGTGCACTCGCGATCCTCGCGACGCTCTCGGCATTTGCCCTACCCGGTTTTGCCAACGTGGAACGCGCTTCGCGCCAGGCCGCGCTCAATGATTTGACCCTGGCGATGCGCAATTGCGCGGCGCTGGTGCACGCCGTTTGGGTGGCGACGGGCGCTGACAGTGAGACTGTTGCGCTCGAAGGCAAGACCATCAAGGTCAATGCCAACGGTTATCCGGTCAACGGCGCGGCCCTGCGCAGCGCACTGCAAACCGATCCGGTTGGCAACGGCTACGTGCTCAGTGGTAACGGTTTTGCGCCAGCCGAAGTTGCCCATCCCAGTGCGTGCTCCGTGAGCTACGACCCGTCAGTCAGCCCGCCGCTAGTTTTTTCGCCTGCGGTGCTCGATTGCCAGTAAGCCCAAGCGGGCAATCCTTCCAGGGTGCGCTCGCGTCGCACCGCACCTCAGTTTTCTATTGACGTAACGGACGCTGGCGCACCCGCGTCCACACTGCCCTTGTAGCCATGCTGACGCCACGCCTCGAACAGCGCGATTGATACTGCGTTGGACAGGTTCAGGCTGCGGCTGCCTGCCACCATCGGAATACGCACTCGCCGTTGCGGCGCGATCTCTGCGAGTACATGGGCTGGCAGGCCACGGGTTTCGGGGCCGAACAACATAACGGTGTCGTCGGGAAACGAGACTCGCGCTAACGCCGTGGCTGCCTTGGTCGTGAAAGCGAACAGACTGACTGAGCCGAGCTCGACCAGGCAGTGCGCCAGCGACGCGTGCGTGCGGATATCGGCGAATTCGTGATAGTCGAGACCGGCACGTCGCAATTGACGATCGTCGAGCGTAAAACCCAACGGTTCGATGAAATGCAGACGCGCTCCGCTGTTTGCGCACAGCCGTATAATGTTGCCGCTATTGGGTGGAATTTCGGGCTCATAGAGAATGATATTGAACACCATGACTACCATGCGCCTTCAGCGCCACTCGGGATCTCGTCATGCACGATGACACGCGCTTGGCGATCGATTTTTGCGGTCTGCGGCTGCGCACGCCGCTGGTCTTGTTGTCGGGCTGCGTTGGATTTGGCGAAGAGTACACCCGCGTTCAGGGCTTTTCCAACGCCGATGCCGGCGCTATCTGTTTGAAAGGCACAACGCTCGCGCCACGTCTTGGCAATGCGGCACACCGTGTCTATGAAAGTCCCGGCGGTATGCTCAATGCGATTGGTCTGCAGAATCCGGGCGCGCGGGCGGTGGTGGATACCATCCTGCCCAATCTCGACTTCAGCGAGACCCGTTTTTTCGCCAATGTCTCAGGCTCGACCATTGAGGAATACGAAGAGGTGACGCGTATTTTTGACGATTCGCCTATCGATGGGATTGAAATCAATATCTCCTGTCCAAACGTCAAGGAAGGTGGTGTGACGTTTGGCAACGATCCAGATATGTCGGCGCGGGTAGTGGCGGCCTGCCGGCGTGCTACCAGTAAGCCCCTCATCACCAAGCTATCGCCCAATCAAACCGATATTGCGCACAACGCCCGGCGTTGCATCGAAGCCGGGACCAACGGCTTTGCAGTGATTAATACGCTGATGGGTATGAGCATCGACATCGAACGTCGCCGTCCCGTGCTGGGCAACAACCAAGGTGGTGTGTCCGGGCCAGCTATCAAACCCATCGCGGTGTTCAAAACCTTTCAAGTCGCGCAGGTCGCGCGTCCGCTCGGGATCCCGATCATCGGCCAAGGTGGTGTGACCTGCGCTGCAGATGCCATCGAATTCCTGCTCGCCGGAGCAACCGCTGTCGGCGTTGGCACCGGGCTCTTCTACGATCCGTTGCTGTGCAAGTCCATCAACGCTGGCCTGCTTGAGTATCTCGACCGACACGGCCTTGCGCAGGTAGGTGAATTAACTGGCGCCTTGCGTTTGAATGGAACCTGAGAGATCAGCGCCACCTACTCTTTGCGCAGGCGCTTGAGAAACACGCGCATTTCTTTCGCTGCTTGAATATCACCACGCCGCTCGGCGACTTCAATCCCTTGTGTAAAGGCTATTTGTGCTTGCGCGTGTGCACCCTGGGCGACCAGCGCCCGACCAAGCAATTTCCAGGCGGCTGAATATTCTGCATCCAGTGCTACCGCGCGACGCAGGTGCTCAATCGCCCGGGCCGGTGAGGTATCCACGCACGCATTACCCAGACTGAAACGCAACAGGGCAGACTCGCCCTGTGTAGCGAGCAGCGCTTCGAGTCGCTCAATGGCTGGTTTCACGTTGCGAGGTACCGGCCGCGCAATGTTACTCGCGACCTTCATCCTTGATGCGTTTGGGATCGATGCCAAGACTGCGTAGTTTGCGATAAAGATGCGTGCGCTCAATACCAACTCGCTCGGACACACGACTGACACTGCCATGGAAAGTGCGCAACTGGTATTCGAGATAAGCCTTCTCGAACTGTTCTCGTGCTTCGCGCAAGGGCAGCTCGAAGCCCGGCAGCAGCGGCTCGGCGCTGGCCTCAGGATGCAGCCCCAGCATGGTATTAACCTCGGCCACTTCGACCTGGCCGGTGCCGCCCAGGATCAAAAGCCGTTGAATGAAATTCTTTAACTCACGCACATTGCCCGGCCAGTCGTAGTCCTGCAGGCGGTAACGCACGGCACTAGACACCGCACGGCGTGGCAGCCCCTCGCGCGTTTCGAAGTAGGTCAGGAAATGATCAACCAGCTCATCGATATCGCCCCGTCGTTCGCGCACGGGTGGCACGTGCAAAGGCAGCACGTTGAGCCGGTAGTACAGATCTTCTCGAAATTTGCCGGCCGTCACCAACTCGGCGAGATTGCGACGCGTGCTGGCGATGATCCGCACGTCGACTTCGACCGGTTCGCGGCCGCTGACACGCAAAAAAGACTGATTCTCCATCGCACTCAGCAGTCGTGCTTGCGTGCTCATGTCCATATCGGCGATGTCTTTCAGGAACAAAGTGCCACCATTGGCCAGTTCCAACGAACCAAAACTGAGCTTACCGCTGTCTTCGAAACCGAATAGCTCCGCATCGGGGTTTTCCCGTGCCAGGCCCGCAACGCTGACGTTGATGAAGCGGCCATTGGCACGACCACCCTGGCTGTGGATAAAGCGCGCGATAGTTTCTTTGCCAACACCCGATTCGCCGCTGATGAAGACGCTGGTTTTGTGATCGGCGATGCGGCGCGCGTCGGCCCGCAACTTTTCCATTTCGGGGCTCGACCCGATCGGATCATTCTGTGATTGGTTGCGCTGGCGCAGGACGATGTTTTCGGACACCAGGCTGGCGTTTTCCAAAGCCCGTTGCACGGTTACTAAAATCTTGGCGATGGAAAGCGGCTTCTCGATGAAATCGTAGGCCCCGAGCCGCGTTGCTTCGACTGCCGTTTCGACCGTGCCGTGGCCAGACATCATAATCACGGGGGTATCTACCGTCGTGCCGTCGGACCATTCTTTCAGCAGCGTAATGCCGTCGGTATCGGGCATCCAGATATCAAGCAGGATTAGATCCGGTCTTCGATGACGGCGCGCCTGCCGCGCACGTTCGGCATTTTCAGCGATGGTAACTTCAAAGCCCTCGTCCTCAAGGATCTCCTTGAGCAGGCCGCGAATGTCGGGTTCGTCATCGACGACCAGGATATGGGCGGTACTCATACGGCGTCCTTCACTAGCCTGACTTCGGTTAGTGCCGGCTCGATATCGAGCGGCAAGCGGATGATGGCGACCGCGCCGGGGCCCTGGTTGTTGCGCAGCGTGACGACACCGTTATGTTCCTCGACGATCTTCTTGACGATGGCCAGTCCAAGACCCGTACCACGGGCCTTAGTTGACACGTACGGCTCGAAGATGTTCTGCAAAAGCTGCTCGGTAACCCCTTCGCCACGGTCCTCAATGCGAATTTCTACGTGATCTGCCTGCGCGTATTGGGTGGTCGAGGTTGCAATGATGATATGCGCATTTTCTCCGGCAGGCGACGCTTCGAAAGCGTTCTTGATGAGATTGTTCATCACTTGTCGCAACCGTGCGGCGTCGCCGGATATGGCCGGCAGGTCGGGTGCAAGATGGGTTTCGACGATAGCCTCGGGCTGCGCGCTGCGCAACAGTTCAACTACCCCACAAAGCAGTGCGTTGATATCTACCGCGCCGCGACTGATGGTCGGTGTCTTGGCATAGTCGGAGAAGGTATTGACGATCGCCTTCATGGTTTCCACCTGCTGCACGATGGTACTGGTCAGTCGTTCCAAGGTCTCGCCGTCTTCGGCGCTCAGTTTTTTCAGGTATTTCTGACGCAGGCGCTCAGCAGCCAGCTGGATGGGCGTGAGAGGGTTTTTAATCTCATGGGCCAGGCGTCGCGCCACTTCCGACCAGGCTGCGTCGCGCTGGCCTTGGATGATCGCCGTGATGTTTTCAAACACGATCACATAGCCGCGGGCCGCATCGCCTTCAGCAGCTAAAGCCGTGCCACGGCACATCAATACCCGCCGGCCGTCTGAAGCAAATATCGTGATTTGCTCCTGCCACTGCCGCCGCTGCTCTGCGATCAAAGGGGCAATGGCTTCAGCAAGCGGCAGTAGATGATCGTCTGCATGACAAATCTCAATAAAGGCCGCGCCCGCCACTGCACCCGGGCCAAGCTCCAACATGTGGCAGGCAGAGTCGTTAAGGGTAGTGATACGTGCCGAGTCATCGAGGGCAATGACGCCAGAGGACAATTGGCGTAACACGGTGTCGAGGTATTCGCGCTGGGTTTCCACATCAACGCGTGCGCGGCCGATACGGCGCGTCATATCGTTGAAGGAACTGACGAGAAAGCCCATTTCATCGTTGCTTTGCACTGGCAGGCTGGTTGTGTAGTCGCCAGCCGCAACCGCTGCAGTACCGGTCGCCAAATCGCGTATCGGTGCGGCCAAGCGCCGCGCCGAGTAAAACGCCGCCCACACCGCGGTCACGATGCTGTACAACAACACCATCGTCAGCGTCATGGCAAAGCTGAGCTTGAGCTTATCGCGCAGATAAGCCAGTTCGTGATATTTCGCGTAGGCTTCTTCAACGGTTTCCGCCAGGTTGTTTAAACGCGCCGAGATCGGAAAAAGGGCGTGCAAAATCCGACGCTGACCTGAGCCCTGCGCCACGTTGACGTTGACTACCGCGCGCACAAACAAGGTCCCGTCGCGCAGTGGGTCGAGCCCGATATAGCTGCGTCCCTCGCGGACCTGCACAAGTAGCGCTTCGGATGGCAGGTGCGGAATCAGCTCGGAGATGCGGCTACTGGTAGCCAGCGGCTCGCCGTCGCTACTCAACAATGTCAATTCGTCGGCGCCGCTATGGGCGCGCATTTCATCGAGTGCCGAGGCTCCTGGTGTCCAGGAGCTCGCCGCCACGATACTACCCGGATCGTGCAGTGCGTCCAGATTGAGCGGCGTACGTTCCTGCGCGCCCTGACCAAATTCCTCCGCCATGATCTCAGTCTGGGACAACAAATCCCGCATGCGCAGATCCAGGGCTTCACGGCTGAGTTCCAACGCGCTCTCCAGCGCTTGACCGATCTGCACGTCAAACCAGCTGTCGATACCGCGCTTAAGAAAATCAAGAGAGAAGCTGTAGAGCACGGTCACAGGCAGTACCGCTAAGGCCACGAATATCACGAGCATGCGCAGGGTTAAGCGGGCACCGGCCTCACGCGCGCGTAGCTGGCGCGCCAAACGTTGAACATTGATGCCGATCAGTCCGACAAAGGCCAACAAACCTGCGGAATTGGAGATCAGCAGTACCGAATACAGCGCGCCGAAGCGCGTCGAGTTCTGCATTGCGCCACTCATCAGCACCAGCGAACCCAGCAGCGAGAGGCTGAGCAGCGCGACCGCACCCATCATCACGGTGCGGGGGCGATTTACTGCCGGGTTTGCCATCGAAACCAGCCGCTGGACATACGCCAGCCCGGTGAAATATAGGCAACAGGAATCAGAGGTCCCGGTAAAGAACGGATGGCCAGTCGCAAACGTATCGCGAAAGCCAAATCTCCGGCGTCGGCGATCTGTCGTGCTGCGGCGATGGGGATATTGCGCATTCGACCCAGATCGTCGATCGCCAGTTGCAACGAACTGTGGATGCGGCGCGCGCTGGTGATCTGATCAGCAAGGACAAATTGTTTACTTAAGGCGTGACGCTCGATAGTGAACTCACGATGGGCAGTGAGGATCTCCTTATCCCACAACAATTTCCGCGGCCGCGACACGCGCACATCGAATTCAATCGTAAGCGGTACACCACTGTCGATGGCTTCGATAGCGTCTTTGCTGAATCTGAAATCGGCATCGGCATCAATCATGACAACGTCGTTGGTGATGTGTTCGTCGCCAGCCGTCACCGTAATAGTGCCCGCGTGGGAATAAGGCGCCCAGAACGCGGTCAATAACAACATCAGCAGCAAGCCGGTCGTTGCTAACTTCGGTCCCGTTCGCATCAATGTGGCAACCGCTTGGCCAGAAGGCAGTAATAGAACCCATCCATGTCATTGTCTCCGGGCAGGATCTGGCGGCCATGGCGAGTAGGCCGTCCTGCTTGAACCGGGATCGGGATAATGCTCACATCATTGTGCAGTTCGAGCAGCGTATCGATTATCTCGTCGTTCTCAGAATTCACAATGGAGCAGGTGGCGTATAAAAGACGACCACCATCGGCGAGCAGCGGCCACAAAGCGTGCAATAAACGACGTTGTTCCTTATTGGCCTGGGCAATATCCGCAGCGCTGCGTCTGAGTCGAATATCGGGATGCCGTCGCATTACGCCCAGTGCGCTGCATGGGGCGTCGAGCAGAATCTTTTGGAACAATCGGCCGTCCCACCAAGATGCCGGATCCCCTGCGTCTGCGTGAATGATTTCGCAGTCGAGTGCTAAGCGTGCGAGATTGACGCGAACTCGTGCGAGCCGAGCCGCGGAATTGTCGATCGCCAGTAACGACAGGCCAGCGCCGCCGAGTTCGAGCAAATGCGCAGTCTTGCCGCCTGGAGCCGCGCACGCATCAAGGACTCGTTCACCGGCCAGTGGCGCGATGAGTTCCGCGGCAAGTTGTGCCGCCTCGTCCTGGACCGAGACATGGCCCTCGGCGAAAAGTGGTAAAGCGGTGACTACCGTGGGTGTCAGCAGGCGCAGGGCGTTGCGCGCATGACGTCCGATGACGTAGGGGATCGGAATACGATCGAGCTGCGCGGTGTACGCAGACACACTGCTGCGCTGCTGATTAATACGCAAAGTGAGGGGTGCCTGGCTGTTGCTCTGCTCAAGCACGGTCTGCCACATGTCAGGCCAGTCACAACGAATTTGGTCGACCATCCAGCGCGGAAATTCATTCAGCGCATTCGATGTCTCGACAGCTGCAGACGGATTGCGCAGGGCGGTTCGCAATACACCGTTTACAAGGCGACACGCCCAGTCCTTGTCTAGCTCACGAGCAGCGTCGACGGTGGCGGAGACGGCGGCGTGGGTAGCAACTCCCATATGTTCAATTTGATAAAGGCCGACTAACAGGAGCGCTTCGACATCGGCATCTTTGCGGCGCAGCGGTTTTGCCATGAGGGCGGCTAGTCTGGTCTGCAGTGCATAGTAGTGGCGTAACACGCCAAACGCGCAGGCCTGCACAAACGCACGATCGCGCTCGGTTTCGATTTCGCGCAGCGCGGCTGGCGCGACCTGGGACAAAGAAAGACCGTCGTTAACGATAGCGGCGACAATCTTTGCGCAGACGACGCGCGTCGAACCGCTAAGGACGTTCACAAATAATTTCCATACCCGTGGCGAAAGGACTGTGCGGTCATGCGTTGTTTGCCTGCGGGTTGCAGTTCCACGATCGTGAAACGCCCAACGCCGGTGGCGATCACGATGCCGTGGTCGTTGTGCCCGAGTACCATGCCCGGTGATGCGTCATGGGATGAGGGGGAGGCATATCCGGCCAGCACTTTGACGCAGAGCTGCTTAAACGCCGTTGTTGCGGCTGGGCCGGGGCGCAGAGCGCGGACTTGTCGATCAATTTCGATGGCCGGCCGCTTCCAATCTATGTCGCGATCGCTGGCGCCGAGTTTTGCCGCATAGGTAACGGCGCTTTCGTCTTGAGGCGTTTCTGTTACCCCGCCTGCGAAGTAGAGGTCGAGCGCCGCGTGCAGCGCTTGCGCACCTAGTTCGGCCAAATGGTCGTGCAAACTCCCGGCAGTACTGTTGTTGTCGATGGCACAATCACGCATTAACCACACAGGCCCGGCGTCGAGCTTTTTTACCACGCGCATGATCGAGATACCGGTTCGGTTATCGCCTGCCATCAGTGCACGTTGGATCGGGGCTGCGCCTCGCCACCGAGGCAAGAGGGACGCATGAACATTCAATGCGACAACCGGCGGGTCGATGAACGCCGAGGGCAACATGAGGCCGTAAGCAGCCACGATCAGAAGCTGCGGACCATAGGCCAGATACTTTTCGATAGCGCTAGCGTGGGTAACACTTTCCGGTTGTTCCAGCGGGAGCCCAGCAGAGGAGGCCAGGATTTTGGCGGGACTGGCGTGCAGATGCTGTCCGCGACCAGCCGGTCGGTCGGGTTGCGTATAAACAGCGACAATTTCCAGTTCCGGCCGCTTGAGCAGGGCCCGCAGGCTGGGGACCGCAAATTCTGGTGTCCCAGCAAAGATAGTCTTAAGCCGGGGATCGCTCATGCCGCACCCAATGCGAAATATCCATCGACGCTGAGGTGAAATTTCGTCCAATGCAGCTGTTCATCTGCTGCGGATAGTGGGCGATAGACCACATTCAGTATGCCAAGCGTTGTTCTTTTTCGAGCTTTTTTCGAATCCGTGATTGTTTTAGCTGCGACAAATAATCGACAAAAAGTTTGCCATCGAGATGATCTATTTCATGCTGAATACATATTGCCAGCAGGCCATCGGCCTCGAACTCAAAGGCTACGCCACTGCGGTCGACGGCGCAGACGCGTATCCATTGGGCGCGTTGCACAAAATCGAAGACACCGGGCACCGACAGACATCCTTCTTCGGTTTCTTCGCCTCCCCCGCTGGCAACGATGGCAGGGTTCACAAAGTAATGCGGGATGCTCTTATCGGGCGAAACATCCACTACAACAACACGCATCTGCTCATCGATTTGTGTCGCCGCCAGGCCGATACCCGGCGCCGCATACATGGTCTCAAACATGTCCTCAATCAAAGTTGCCAACATGGCATCAAAGTGACCAACTGCGCTTGCCTTAAAACGCAAGCGGGGATCGGGATGTTGCAGGATCTGCCGCAGGGCCATGCTCGTACCGGAATTTTTCAAACCTGCCACAGGATATATGTAAGGCACTGATTATTCAAAAAGAATCCGTAGAAGGGCAGTTAGGTAGTCGCACAATGAGAAGTATTTATTTTTGACCCGATTCTGCTAAACTACTTTAAAGACGTTACGTAAGGGCATTGACATGTCGAGAAAAATTGTCATTTTTCTTGCAGCGCTATTGATCTGCGCCGTGGCTGGTGCCGACGAAGTTCAACTTCGCAGCGACCATCCGCAGACCTACATAGTGCAAAAAGGCGACACACTGTGGGACATTTCGGGCCGTTTCCTGACCCACCCTTGGCAATGGCCGGAGATTTGGCACACAAATCCTCAGATCGCGGACCCGCACTGGATCTACCCTGGAGATGTTCTGACACTTGATTACGTAGACGGAAAGCCGCGCCTGCGTGTTGTCGATCGAAATGTGAAGTTATCACCCTCGGTGCGGGAGTCGGCCCACGCTGAGGCTATCCATGCTATTCCGCTGGATGCCATTCACCAGTTTTTGACCCGTCCGCGGGTGGTGTCTGAATCGGATCTCGACAATGCTGCATACATCGTCGGCTCCCAGGACGATCATTTGGCGTTCGGGTCTGGGTTCCGCGTTTATGTTCGAAACCTGGGCGAGCCCGCGACGGCCAAGTTCTCCGTATTTCGCAAAGGCGGTATTTATCGGGACCCCGACACAAAAGCTGTACTCGGCTACGAGGCGGAGCACGTTGCGGACGCGGTGGTTGAAAAGTTTGGAGACCCGGCCACCGTGCAAGTGGTGCGTTCCAGTAAAGAGGTGGTCAAGGGAGACCGCCTGCTGGCGCAGACCGAAGAACAATATCCGGACTTCATACCCCATGCACCCGGTGCGGCCATTGACGCCAAGATTATTTCCGCGATGGGCGGCATAAGCCAAATCGCCCAGCACCAGGTCGTGGTGCTCAATCGCGGGAGCAAAGAAGGCTTGGAGCCGGGCCACGTGTTGGCGATCTTCCAGCGCGGCGAATTGGTGCGCGACCCGATAGGCAGTGACGTAGCCTACCAACAGCAAGAAGCGGAGCGCTTACGCCTTGAGCAAGAGAGCCCGACGGGGCCGGGGCGACTCTGGCATAGCATAATCAATGACTTGCGGGGTGTTGATCGAACCCTCAGGGACTTTGTCGGCACGCCCATCAAAGGCAGCAATCCAGTTGCGGTGCGGTTGCCGGAAGAGCGTGCTGGCGAGCTGATGGTATTTCGCACCTTCGAAAACGTGAGTTACGGGCTAGTCATGAATATCCAGCGCCCGGTCTACGTGCTGGACTCGGCACGAAATCCCTAAATTTCTTCGGTTTCGTCGCGCTCGAGGGTACTAGGCAAGCTTCGAGCGGCACGGCTATGATGGCCGGCGGTGAACAAAGGACTGGACATCGTGATGCTTCGCGCGTTGCTGGCGTGCCACGCCGCTACTTACCTCAATCCAAAGTTTGTATTCGGCTCGCTGACCGACTCCGAAGCACTGGCTCTCGCCGCCGACGCTGGCCTACGCTGGCTGCACGCTCGCGCTATCGAGCCTGGCTGGGCGGCGGCGGATCGGGCTCTTGAATGGCTTGCAGCGCCGGATCACCACATGGTGGTGCTCCATGGTCGCGGTTATCCTCCGCTGCTTGCGGCATGTTCAGCACCCCCGGCGCTGTTGTTCATCGACGGTGACCCCCAAAGCCTAAGTGATCTGCAACTCGCCGTGGTCGGAAGTCGGCAAGCGACACCTAACGGCATGGATATCGCCCGGAATCTCTCCCAAGCATTGGCCGCCCTAGGTGTCGTAGTGACCAGCGGTCTGGCTCGCGGCATTGACGGCGCTGCGCACCGAGGCGCGCTTGCGGGCTCCGGCAAAACAGTTGCAGTTTTAGGCTGCTCTATCGATTACATATATCCGCGACAGCACCGGCACCTAGCCGCAGAAATCGCTAAAAGCGGTGCATTGATTTCCGAATTCCCATTTGGCGTTGCTCCGCTGCCGGCTAATTTCCCACGACGAAACCGCATTATCAGCGGGCTCGCTGCCGGTACCTTGGTTGTCGAAGCAGCGGTGCGCAGCGGTTCGCTTTCCACTGCAATCCACGCGTTGGAGCAGGGGCGCGAGGTGTTTGCTGTGCCAGGTTCCATTCTCAATCCGTTGAGCAAGGGCCCCCATTCACTCATTAAACAAGGCGCGAAACTCGTTGAGGACGTTTCTGATATTGTCGACGAAGTCCCACAATTTCGAGTGCGTCTGGAATCGCGGCAGGTTAGTTTGCTTGGCAGCGACAGCGGGGTGCAGTCAGAAATCGCCAACCCGCAGTTCCTGCGTGCATGCGGTTGGGATTTGTTCACGGCTGACGATATCGTCTCGCGCAGCAGATTGACGGTCCAGGAGGTTTCATCCATGCTGTTGAAACTAGAAATCGCCGGGATCATCCAGGTGCAGGGCATCGGAAGTTTTCTGCGAATTCGCTAGTTTCCGACCGGTAGGCGTCTAACGTCTAGGCGCACTACCACCGCCTACGCGACTCACCTTTCGCTCAAGCATTTACATCATATTTGGTCGTTCGCAGGTTCGAACTCGGAACCAGTTGGCAATGAAGCAAACAGTAATCGACATCCTAATCTACCTGTTCGAACATTTCGTTGATGATGATCTGGAGCTAGAGGCTGACCGTGATCGACTCAAATCGGAATTGCGCGATGCCGGATTTGACGCAGCTCAAGTTGCTAAAGCTTTCGACTGGCTTCAGGAACTCGCACTCAACCGTTCTGATGCTGACGGGTTGCCCGTGGCTGCCACAACGTCAACACGCATCTACACCGCGGACGAAGAACGAAAACTTGACGCTGAGTGCCGCGGATTCATGTATTTCCTCGAACAAGCCGGGGTCCTCGACGGAACATCTCGGGAACTCGTGATCGATCGTGTTCTCGCATTGGAAAACGACGAGCTCGATATTGGTCAAGTCAAATGGATCATACTCATGGTCCTGTTCAACCAACCGGGGCAGGAACAGGCCTTTGTGTGGATGGAAGATCTGGTGATGGACGATCTGAACCGCAACCTGCATTAATCTCTGCTCGTCCGCCCGATGCGAGGCCGCATCATCGGCTCCGCGTGCAAACTCGAAAAACATCACCGTATGGCAAGTAACCTCGTAATCGTTGAATCGCCGGCCAAAGCCAGCACAATAAAAAAATACTTGGGCAAAGACTTCGAGGTCCTTGCTTCCTACGGGCACGTGCGTGATCTCCTTCCCAAAGAAGGGGCGGTTGATACGTTGCATGACTTCAAAATGAAATACGAGGTCATCGAGCGCAATTCCAAGCACGTAGATGCGATCGCAAAAGCGATGAAGAAGGCCGACGTTCTATATCTCGCGACTGACCTTGATCGCGAAGGGGAAGCCATCTCCTGGCATTTAGTTGAACTGCTGCGTGAGCGTGCGATGCTTGAGGGCAAAGACGTCTATCGTGTGGTGTTCCACGAAATCACCGAGCGCGCGATTAAAGAAGCAATACAATCGCCACGCAAAGTTTCGATGGATCTGGTTAACGCACAACAGGCACGTCGAGCACTCGACTACTTGGTGGGGTTCAATTTATCGCCGTTACTTTGGAAAAAAATCAAGCGCGGATTGTCTGCCGGCCGCGTGCAGAGTCCGGCGTTGCGATTGATATGCGAACGCGAAGCAGAGATCGAGAAGTTCATTGCGCGTGAGTACTGGACAATCGAGGCTGACTTGCTGGCGGCAAAAGCGCCGTTTCTCGCCCGCCTGAGCGAGCTTGACGGCGAGAAAGTAAAACAGTTCACCATCACAACGGATGCCGAGGCTACAGCCGCGCGTCAGCGCCTGGTGTCTGCTGCAGACGGCCAACTGGTGGTGACCAACGTTGAGAAGAAGCAGCGCAAGCGAAACCCCGCCCCGCCCTTCATTACTTCGACCCTTCAACAGGAAGCGGTTCGCAAACTAGGGTTCACCGCGCAGCGAGCGATGCGCGTCGCACAACAGCTCTATGAGGGTATTGACGTTGGCTCTGGCACCGTCGGCCTCATCACATATATGCGAACCGATTCGCTGAATTTGGCGCAAGAGGCGCTGGAAGAACTTCGACAGTTCATCAGTACGCGGTTCGGTCGTGATCAGATACCCAGCGCGGCGCGAATCTTTAAGACAAGCTCTAAGAACGCGCAGGAAGCCCACGAGGCGATACGACCAACATCCTGCTTTCTGGTGCCCGCTGAGATCAAAGTGCACCTGAGCGACGAACAATTCAAACTCTATGATCTGATTTGGAAACGTGCAGTTGCTTGCCAGATGATTCCCGCGACTATCGATACCGTTGCTGCAGATCTGGCTGCGGGCACTAGCGGAGTATTCCGGGCAAATGGCTCGACCGTGACCGAAGCGGGTTTCATGAATGTGTATTTGGAAGGATCCGACGATGCCGAGACAGAAGACAGGACGCTTCCGCCGTTAGAGGTGGGACAGAAAATCACGCTTGAGCAGATCCGCAGTGAGCAGCATTTCACCGAGCCGCCGCCGCGTTATACCGAGGCTAGCCTGGTCAAAACACTTGAAGAATACGGCATCGGTCGGCCTTCGACCTATGCATCGATTATTTCCACCTTGCTGCAACGCGAGTACGTAAACCTCGAGAAGAAGCGTTTTCAGCCCACGGACATCGGCCGCATCGTCAATACTTTCCTGACTAATCATTTCGCCAGCTATGTCGATTACGAGTTCACGGCCCGTCTGGAGGATGATCTCGATGCAGTGTCTCGCGGAGAGCGAGATTGGATCCCATTACTGCGAGAATTCTGGGAGCCTTTTGCCGCCAAGGTAAAAGATAAAGAAGAGAACGTCTCCCGCCAGGAAGCGAACCAGGCACGCGCGCTTGGCATTGATCCGAAAAGCGGAAAGCCGGTTTCCGTGCGGATGGGTCGTTATGGACCGTATGTAATCATTGGCACACCGGAAGACGAGGAAAAGCCACAATTTTTCGGCTTGAAAAGCGGCCAGCGTATGGACGCAATTACCCTCGACGAGGCCATGGAACTCACGAAATTGCCGCGTGAACTCGGCCTGACACCTGAAGGCCTGCCGCTGACCGCCAATATTGGGCGATTTGGTCCCTATGTGCGCTATGCCGATAAGTTCGTGCCACTGGGCAAGGACGATGATCCCTACACCGTCTCGCTGGAACGTGCCTTGGAACTGGTTGAAGGGAAAAAAGCGGCTGATGCGGCCAAAACCATTCGTGTTTTTGATGATGAAGGGATCAAAGTTCTCAACGGTCGCTATGGACCTTACGTGACCGACGGTACACGCAACGCGCGAGTACCTAAGGATGTCGAGCCGAGTTCGCTGGATTTGGCTGCCTGTCAGGAACTACTGGCCAACGCCCCCGCAAAGCGCGGCGGTCCACCACGTCGCACTACGAGCAAACCAGCAACGAAATCCAAAGCGACGACGGCAGCAAAAGTCAAAGCTCGACCCGCAGGGAAAGCCAAGGCAAAAGCCAAACCCAAATCAAAACCCAAGGCCAAGGCCAAGGCAAAATGAGCGTGACACTGAGGTAGAGAACACGCCGGTGGGTTTTGAACTCGGGCGTCCCCAGCGGTTGCGGGGTTACCATGCCTTTCGGTTTCGCATCTGGGGGACATGAACTGAACTGTCGCCTTTTTTTAGGCTTCCGCACTACGATTGGCGTAGCAGAGGCGGGGCGATTTTGGTCTATCCGGCCGACAAGATTTTTGCGACGAAAACTTAGGGTAAAAAAAGGCGTGGCTTACCCAAGCTCGGTGCTAACGTCGGAAAAAATTGGTTAATAGTGTCGAACCGCGCGAAACAGTGAACTTTTTCACGAAAGGGCGGGGGCCTGCCTCAGGCCCGTCGTGTGTGGGCGCGTCGTGGTCGCGGGTGCAATGGGCGCCGGCCGTACCCTTCGTCGGCCTGCACATCACCCAAGCATTCAAACTGGATGAGTTTGGGATTTCTTGTCGATAGCCGAGCCGGGCACCTCGGCCGGGCCATAAACTTGGGATTAGCCGATGCCCTCGACAGGTTTAGTCGGTTTGTCACGGCGACATCCGACATCGCCCGCCCAAGACGCTCCCAATCTGATTTGGCGCGCTGAGGGCTCGTCGAATTTGCTAGCGACCGCTGGACGCCGTCTAACCGCCATCCAGCCTATAGCCTGAAGTCGATATTCTCTATTGACACAAGTCCAAAAAATTTCGACAATTTCCGGCTACCGTTTTGGAGGGGTACCCAAGCGGTCAACGGGAGCAGACTGTAAATCTGCCGGCTCTGCCTTCGTAGGTTCGAATCCTACCCCCTCCACCATGCAGCTG
>JAYUQF010000624.1:0-6482 GCA_043756885.1 Pseudomonadota bacterium | reverse complement strand
CGAAGTACTGCAGACCCTCACGCTGCACAACTTGGGCGAGATCAACAATAGGGAAACCCATGATGCCGAAGATATGCTCCACCCCTTGTTGGCGCAGGCTGCGCGCGATGATGGTCGAGCCGTCGAGTTCTGCCATGTTTTTCACTCCCAGTTGATGTCGAAAGCGCCAGCGCCGCTGCGGACGCTGGCACTGATCTGATTGTAACGTCGTCGTATCGGGCTGCCTGCGGTCTTTGCAGAACATTAAGCGTGTTTGCTGACCACCTTGGCCATCGATTGCTTGGAAGTTGAAGCACGCGGCGCAACAGCAATCGAGGCTGCATGCTCAATCTACCGCCAGTGAAGAAATAAACGCCGCGAGCTCTTTATCAATGGTCTCCGTGCCGCTCGCGGCGTCGGACGCAACGATAGTAAAACTCAAGCGTCCCGCCACCAGCGCATAAACCGTCAGACGATTAAGCCCATTTGCTTCCTTGCCGGCACGCGCCGACAGGACTACTTGCGCGCCTGGCAAGGTGGCGATGGGTAATGCCGTAATCGGCTCCACGACCTCCAGCGCTCGATTAGAGGCGGCCTGCACCTGATCCAGTTTCTTCTGCAACAGCAGTTCGGGCTGCGGCGCAAGGTCGGCGCCGTGACTGAAGACGTTAATGCCCAACAGCGGATTCAAGGCGCCCTGATCGGCCGGATAGCGGGTGAGCACGAACAAGGGCACGCCATGGCCGTGAGCAATAGCATCGGCGATGCCGGCGGCGCTGAAATGGATACGACGCATCTGCGGAATCACGGCGGTGTCGCCGTGGTAGTGCCAACCAACCGGCTGCACGAAGGTGATACCGGTTATATCGCGCGACAGTGCGAGATTGTTGACATAAACATTGAACAGCACGAGCAGTACAACCAGAACCAGCAACGCATACCGCGCTTTGGCCTGCGGCCCGCGTATATGCATGCGTGGACGTAACTTCGGCGTATCGGACATGGTCAGCGTGGATCCTGGGCTCGTCGATGTGTTTCGCGCGCACCCTAACAGTTGCGCCAAGCGCTTAGCAATCGTGCTCAGCAGGCGCTTGACCACTGGCTGGCGATGACCAACGATGCCACCCGTAACATCGACATAGCGAGGAGAGCTGGCCATGAAATTCGGCGCCATGATCGGTACACATATCAACGATTGGCAACTCATCAAGTTGGCCGAGGACCTCGGTTACGACCATGGCTGGGTGCCGGACTCGCAGATGATCTGGTCAGATTGTTACGCGGTCCTGGCGCTCGCGGCGGTTAATACCTCCCGTATCAAGCTGGGTACCGGCGTGTCGATCGCGCCGACGCGTATTGCGCCCGTCACGGCCCATTCCATTGCCAGCATCGCCGCCTTGGCGCCCGGTCGCGTATTCCTCGGCCTGGGCACCGGCCATACCGCAATGCGCGTGATGGGCATGAAACCCATGAAGCCCAAACCTTTCCGCGAATATCTGCGTGTTGTGCGTGCGCTGTTGGCGGGTGAAGAAGTGCAGTACAGCTTAAACGGCGAAACCCGTGATATTCGTTTCCTGCATCTGCAACGCAAGTTCATCGATATCAGCCAGCAGATCCCGATTTGGGTGGCCGCCAACGGGCCCGGCGCGCTACGCGCCGCTGGTGCTTACGGTGATGGCCGCATCTCAGCCCTGAATGAACCGCCGGCACTCGTGCACGCGAGTTACGAGCTCATGCGCGCCGGGGCAGCTGAGGTCAAACGCGACTTTCCGGCAGACTTTCACAGTGCCGCGCTGACCAGCGCCGTGGTATTGGGGCCGGGCGAAAAGCTCACCAGCCCCCGTGTCATCGATCAGTGCGGCTCACAAGTTGCGGCGGCCCTGCATTACTGTTATGAAAACTGGAAGCTAAGCGGTGATGACTCGGCACTACCACCCGCAGTACGCAACGTATGGGATGAGTACTGCGCCTATGTTGGCAAGATGTCGATGCCCGAACACAAGCGCTATCTGCAGATCCATGAGGGCCATTGTTCGTGGCTGGTAGCTGAAGAACGCCGCTTCATCACCCCCGCCGCCATTGAGACCTGGATCCTGGCCGGCGAGCCCCAACAGATCATCGCGCGACTGCGTGAAGCCGAGGCCGCCGGTCTGCGCGAAATTACCCTGTTGCCGCCCATGGACCATGCGCGGCGGGTATTTAGGGATTTTGCTACCCACGTCATCGCGCGTTATTAAGCGTCGCTGATCTGAGGCGCGCAGCCGCGCCTGCCCCTACAATGACGGTGGGCGCATGAAGTCCGGCGCCAACGACAGGAGCGTGATTGTCCGATGAGCAAAAACAAATATCAGATCCGCGTCAGCGCCCAATCCGCGTTTCTTGAAGAGCAGTCTGAACCGAGCGCCAACCGCTACGCTTTCGCCTACACCATCACCATCGCCAATACCGGCGCGATGCCCGCGCAACTGCTGAGTCGCCACTGGCTCATTACCGACGCGAACGGCCGCGTGCAGGAAGTACATGGCGACGGCGTGGTCGGTCAGCAACCGCTGATCGAGCCAGGTAGTGCGTTTCAATACACCAGCGGCGCGGTACTCGAGACGCCACTGGGCAGCATGAGTGGCACCTATCAGATGCAAGCCAGTGATGGCGAACAGTTCAAGGCGCCGATTCCTATCTTTCGGCTTGCGGTGCCCCGCATTTTGAACTGAGGGTCAAGCGCGTGGCGACTTACGCAATCGGCGATTTGCAGGGCTGTCATCGTGAATTCGAAGCGCTGCTTAGTGTCATTGGCTTCAGGCCAGACGCCGACCGCTTGTGGATGGTCGGTGATCTGGTGAACCGGGGTCCACAGTCGGCAGCCGTCTTGCGCACTGTCATGGCGCTCGGCGATCGCGTCGTAACCGTACTCGGCAACCACGATCTGCATCTATTGGCCTGCGCTTGCGTGCCAAGCGTCAGGCCGCGCCGACGCGATACGCTGGACGAAATCCTGGCGGCCCCCGATCGCGAACAAATGCTGGCCTGGTTGCGTCGTCAACCGCTCCTGCATCACGACCCTAGCCTTGGCTACACCATGGTTCACGCTGGCCTGCCACCGCAGTGGGATGTGGCTTATGCCCAGGCCCGCGCGCGCGAAGTGGAAACCGTCTTGCGTGGCGATGATTTCCGCGACTTCCTCGCCCATATGTATGGCGATGAACCTGCGCGCTGGGATACCAGCCTGGAGGGTCATGCACGCCTGCGTTTTATCACCAATAGCCTGACTCGCATTCGCTATTGCACAGCCGATGGCGCCCTTGATCTGCAGGACAAAGGCGAACCCGGCGCCGATTCTTTGCTGGTGCCATGGTTCGCCGTACCGGCGCGGGCCAGTCAGCAGGCGCGGATCATTTTTGGTCACTGGTCAACATTGCGTTTACCAAGCAGCGAATGGGCCAAAACTGGTGTTTTTCCGCTCGATACCGGCGCGGTCTGGGGCGGCGATTTGACCGCCATGCGCCTGGAGGATGGCGCGTTATTTCAGGTCAAGTCGCACACGGCGCTGGCGTTTGATTGATACGTTCGAGTTGGAGAAAACAATAGTTGTAGACGTGGCTGGCGTCGGCCCGATGGGCTTCACGTCCAATTTCACGCCAGGCATCACGATCAAAATTCGGGAAGCGCACATCACCCGCGAGCTCGGCGTCGACCTCGGTCAGGTACAGGTAATCGGCGTGGGGCAAGGCTTCGGCGTATAACGCTGCGCCGCCGACGATCATGACTTCTGCTTCATCGCCCATGGCCGCGAGCGCGGCGTTGAGCGAGTTGAATACTTCGCAATCCGGGGCCCGATAGCCCGCTGCACGCGACAACACGATATTGCGTCGCCCCGGCAGAGCACGACCGATGGACTCATGGGTACGCCGGCCCATCACGATGGGCTTACCCATGGTGATCACGCGGAAACGTTTGAGATCGGCCGGTAGATGCCAAGGCAGGCCACCGTCGCGGCCGATCACACCGTCATGCGCCATCGCAACCACTAACGAAAGCTTCACCAGCGTCGACTTGGCGCGGCAGACGTCGTCTTCACACCGCCACAGGCGCGGCGATATGGGGATGGTACTGGTAATCCTCGAGTTGGCAGTCTTCGCGCTTGAAATCAAAGATCGAGCGCACGGCCGGGTTCAGCACCATGCGCGGCGGCGCGTGAGGTGTACGTGTCAGTTGCAGATCAGCCTGTTCGAGATGATTGAGATACAGATGGGCGTCACCCAGTGTGTGCACAAAATCGCCGGGCTGCAGATCACAAACCTGCGCCACCATCAAGGTCAGCAAAGCATAAGACGCAATATTGAAGGGCACCCCCAGGAAAATGTCGGCACTGCGCTGATACATCTGGCACGACAAACGACCGTCAGCCACGTAAAACTGAAACATCGTGTGACAGGGCGCCAGCGCCATGCGTGGTATCTCAGCCACATTCCACGCGCTGACTAACAAGCGGCGCGAATCGGGCGTGCGCCGAATGGCATCGATGACTTCGGTGATCTGATCGATGCAACCACCGTCGGGCCGCAGCCAGGAGCGCCATTGCACGCCATAAACCGGCCCTAGTTCGCCGTCGGATGCGGCCCATTCATCCCAGATAGACACGCCGTTTTCACGCAGATAGGCCACGTTCGATTCACCACGCAGAAACCAGATCAGTTCGTGAATGATGGAGTTGAGATGCAGTTTTTTGGTGGTCAATAAAGGAAAGCTGTTGGCCAGGTCGAAACGCATCTGATGGCCGAACACACTCAAGGTGCCGGTGCCGGTGCGGTCGGTTTTTTGTACGCCGTGATGACGAACGTGTCGCAGCAGGTCGAGATAGGTTTGCATGGCTAATTACTCGCGGCGCTTGCTCACGGCAAGCAATAACAACACGCCCATCATCAGCATAGGCAGGCACAATAGCTGCCCCATGGTGAGCCAGCCGAAGGCCAGATAGCCGATATGTGCATCGGGCTCGCGTAACAATTCGACGGCCGAGCGGAACACCGCATAAAAAATCAAAAACACGCCCAGCAGCGTGCCGTGGGGCCGAGACTTGCGCGCGAGCAGGTTCAAGATCAGGAACATCACCAGCCCTTCCAGCAGGGCTTCATAAATTTGAGTGGGATGACGCGCGAGTCCGCCCGCGGCGGGATTGGTGAACAGCACGCCCCAGGGCTGCAGCGTTGGCGCGCCGAATAATTCCTGGTTGACGAAGTTCGCCAGGCGTCCAAGCCCAAGTCCGATGGGAACGACCGGCACCAGATAATCGGCCATCTCAAGCATGCTGCGTTGGTTGGCGCGTGCAAACCACCACAGGGCCAGAGACATACCGAGGATACCGCCATGGAAAGACATACCACCACGCCAGACCTTGAGTATCGACAGGGGCGCGGTGAGATAGGACTGCAGGTTGTAAAACAAGATGTAGCCAATACGGCCACCGAGCACCGCGCCCAAGGCGGCATAAAACACCAGGTCTGCGACCTGGTCGGCTGTCCAGCGGCCGTCACTGCGGCGCGCGCGGTCGTGCAACAAGCCCCAGCCCAGACCGATGCCGACGATGTAAGACAAGCCGTACCAATGCACGGCGACCGGGCCTAATGTGAACGCAACGGGATCGATGGGCGGAAACGGAATCATGGCCAGGGGCATCAAAGCAAGTGGCGTGCATTATGCCTTGATTGGCGGCCCCACAGCAGCGGCGCGCTGGCAATCAACAGATAGCTTGTGAGCTCTCTAGCCACATAGTGCATGGATACTGACCGCAGCAAACGCAGGACAGTTCGCCTTCACACCGGCAGCGAATGTGGCTCCGACTAAATTACCAGTTGAGCTTAACGCCAAATTCCGCCGCGTATAACGCTGCAAATTCGTCCCGTGTGAAGTGATGGTTCTGGGTGCCGGCGTGGGCAATCTTGAGAGCGCCAAGCAGGGACGCGATGCGACCGGTGGTGGCCCAGGGCAGCTTGTTGACCAAGCCGTAGAGCAGGCCCGCGCGATAGGCATCACCGCAGCCAGTGGGATCGGTGAGCTTGGCTGGTTTGGCGGTTGGAATATCAAACCGCGCCTGCCGTGTGTAGATGGTCGAACCCTTGGCGCCGAGGGTCACGATGCAGGCTTCGACCCGCTCCGCGATCGCTTCCAGCGACCAGCCGGTGCGCTCCTGCATCAATTGCGACTCATAGTCATTGACCGTCACCCAGGTCGCGATATCGATGAAGGCTTTCAGATCGTCGCCGCTGAACATCGGCATGCCTTGACCCGGATCGAAGATGAAGGGGATGCCGGCCTCGTGCATCTGGCGCGCGTGTGCGAGCATGCCATCGCGGCCATCGGGTGCAATGATGCCGAGCGTGACAGCGCCTGCATCGGCGACCACGTTGTTGGCGGAGAAATTCATCGCGCCAGGATGGAAGGCCGAGATCTGGTTATCGTCCAGATCGGTGGTAATGAATGCCTGGGCAGTTAACGCTCCGTCAATC
>JAYUQF010000623.1:0-2478 GCA_043756885.1 Pseudomonadota bacterium | reverse complement strand
CCCTGCTCAAGTTTGGGTGCCACCCACCGTCAGGCTGTCGATCTTGATGGTCGGCTGGCCGACGCCGACGGGTACTGACTGCCCATCTTTGCCGCAGGTACCCACACCATTGTCGAGGGCCAGATCGTTGCCGACCATCGACACCCGCGTCAGTACGTCGGGACCGTTGCCTATGAGGGTCGCGCCCTTAACCGGTGCGGTCACGCGACCGTCTTCAATCAGATACGCTTCCGCAGCACTGAAGACAAACTTGCCATTGGTAATGTCAACCTGGCCACCACCGAAGCTGACAGCAAACAGCCCACGTTTGACGCTTTTGATAATCTCGGCCGGGTCGCTCGCGCCGGGCAGCATGTAGGTATTGGTCATGCGTGGCATAGGGCGATGCGCATAGGACTGGCGACGGCCATTGCCGGTAGTTGCCACCTGCATGAGGCCGGCGTTGTGGCGGTCTTGCATGTAACCACACAGCCGACCATTTTCAATTAAGACCGTGTATTGACCCGGCACACCTTCGTCGTCGACGTTCAAAGAGCCACGACGCAAGGCCAGGGTCGCGTCGTCGACCACGGTACAGAGCGGGGAGGCGACCTGGCTGCCGATGCGCCCGGCAAAAGCCGAGGTGCCCTTGCGATTAAAATCGCCTTCCAAGCCGTGACCGATAGCTTCATGCAGCAGGATGCCGGGCCAGCCGGGGCCGAGCACCACGGTCATCTCGCCGGCCGGTGCATCAATTGCATCGAGACTCACCAGCGCCTGGCGCAGGGCTTCGTCGGCGATATGTTCAGCGCGGCCATCGGCAAACAGCGCCTGATAACCGGTGCGGCCACCACCACCGTGGCTGGCACTCTCGCGGCGACCACCGCGTTCGACGATAACCGTCACATTGAGTCGCACCAGCGGCCGCAGATCGGCGGCCAGCGTGCCGTCGGAGGTTGCCACCATCATGGCGCTGTAATTACCGGACAAGCTGACCATCACCTCGCGCACCTGCGGGTCGGCGGCGCGCACGCGTGCGTCGAGCCGGCGCATTAGAGCAAGTTTGTCGGCCGCGCTCGTCTCGAGCAGAGGATCAACGGCGGCGTAAAGCGCAAGCTGGCTATCGTTGCTGGCGATGCGCACGTCGCGCGCCTGCCCTTGACGGGTAATGGCACGCGCGGTGCGCGCCGCTTCGAGCAGTGCCGGCACGGTTAAATCATCGGAATACGCAAAACCAGTCTGCTCGCCGCTCACGGCGCGCACACCCGCGCCTTGACGAATGCTGTGCACGCCTTCTTTGACGATGCCGTCTTCGAGGCTCCAGGCTTCGCTGCGCGTGAATTCGAGAAATACGTCGGCCAGTGAGACCTGGCGCCCACACAGATCGGCAAGCACCCGTTCCAGATCGTGCAATTCGACCCCGGTCGGTGTCAGAAGCTGGCTGCGGGCCTGGGCAAGGGCGGTGCTGGTCATGGCGCTGAACTCGGTTGGAGACCCAGCCAGTATAAACGTCGGCGCCATGACTTATGGTGCGGCCGCTTTGGGTCCGATGTGGGCTGTTTAGCCAGAGGAGGTCAATACCGTCGTAAAATCCAGCTCACTTGCCGGTCGCGGCTCGCCAAACAGATAGCCCTGCATTTCGCGACAGCCCTCGGACTGCAGAAAGTCCCGTTGTTCAACGGTTTCTACGCCTTCGGCCACCGGTGTCAGGCCGAGGCTACGGGCCAAGGCCAGAATAGCGCGGGTGATGGCTACGTCTTCGGCGTCGTGCGGCACGCCACTCACGAAGGCGCGGTCGATCTTCAAGTCGTCAATCGGAAAACGTTTGAGATAGGCCAGCGAAGAATATCCGGTGCCAAAATCGTCAAGCCCGATGCGCACACCAAGCTGATCAAAACGCGCGAGTGTATCGAGTACAAGCTCGGGATGTTGCATGGCCATGCTTTCGGTGATCTCAAGCTCCAGTTGCTGCGGGGCGAGAGAGTGTTCGTTGAGAATGTCGACCACGCGTTCCACCAGATCCGGTTCGAGTAGCTGGCGCATGGACAGATTGACCGCGACGCGTTCGAGAGCGACACCCGCCTCACACCAGCGCCGCAATTGCCCACAGGCGGTGCGTAACGCCCATTCGCCCAGTTGCACGATGGCACCCGTCTGCTCGGCGAGTGGTACGAAACGTTCCGGTTCGATTTCGCCCAGTTGTGGATGGGACCATCGCAGCAGGGCCTCAACGCCCAGTATTACGCCAGTGTGAGAGTCAACACGTGGCTGGTAAGCGAGCCACAATTGCTGCGCAGTGATGGCGCTCTGCAAGCCCGCCATGAGCAAGGCTTTTTCCTGGATCTGCTCATGCAGTGCGGCGGTAAAAAAGCGAAAATCGTTGCGACCGGCTTCTTTGGCGCTGTACATGGCCAGATCGGCGCGGGTCAGCAGCTCGTCGGGCGTGCGCCCATCGGTAGGGAAACAACTCACGCCGATGCTGGTTGATAACACATGTTC
>JAYUQF010000622.1:0-2479 GCA_043756885.1 Pseudomonadota bacterium | reverse complement strand
CCGCCAGTTCGGCGCCGCCGCCCAACGCATCGCCATTCAGAAGTGCCACCACCGGTACTGGGAAATGACGGATGGCGTCGAGCGCCGCGCTGGAGTCCACGCCGATGCGCTCAGCCTGTTCGGTGCTGCGCATAGCGTCAAATTCCTGCAGGTCGCCACCGGCCGCGAAGCAGCGCTCACCGGCGCCGCGCAACACGGCAGCGCAGAGATCGTCGCGTTTGGCCGCGCCCTCGAAACAACGACGCAATTCAGCGAGCACGCCCTGGCTCAAGGCGTTGCGCTTTTCCGGACGATTGATTTTGACCCTGAGCAGACCCTTGTCGTCGGCCACTTCGAGGTACTGATATTCCATCGCGATACATACTCCCGTCATCCGGCTGCACCGACGCGGCGCGCACTCGGCGTAGCGCGTCAAACTAGCGCACTTGGGCACACCCTGAAAGCGCGGACGGTTTTGAATCAGCGGCTAGCGCGGGCGACGGGGGCGCAGCTCCGAGCCGTGCCCGGAGCTGCCCTAAGCAAAAATATCAGGCAGGCGGTCAGGTACTTTGTGCGTTGATCATCGCCTGCATCCGGTCACGGAGCAGAAGCTTTTCCTTCTTCAGCACTTCGAGTTGGTTGTCGTCCATCGCCGCCTTGCCAGCCTGCGCTTGGTCGACCTTGGCATTGAGAACGCTGTGCTTGTTGTATAGACGTCGAAAGCCGTCGTCTGCTTGGAGCAGTTTATCGACGGTAGCCTGATCATAATCGAACATAAATGATCCTCCGGAACGGTTTGGCTTAATACATCACCCAATTTGAAACTAGACCAGTAATCGAGTCGGAACAAGGGGCACGCCCCCTTAGACGTGATCTCAACGGCGCGGCATAACCCGCAGGCCCTGCAGATCGGTAGCGGCGACGCGCCGCCAAGCATTAAGGAAGCTGTGATTGTGTAGCGAGCGTGCCCTGACGGGGGTGTCAGCCAACAACGGCCACTACTGGCGCTGGCGGCTGCGCCTCGGCCAGGCCCACTGCCAATACCAGCCACGCCAAGGTCGACCAGTAGGCGCCGTAGAAGGCCAGATGCGCATTCAGCGGCAGCCAAGCCACAAGTGCGCTGAGCAACCACAGTGGTGCAACACCGCCCTCGCTCCGGCTGCACAGTAGCCGCCACAGGCGGCCATAAAACAGCACAAACGCCAGCAGCCCTATAACGCCGGTTTCCACGGCGATTTCGAGCAGAAACTGGTGGGGATGGGTTTGGCCACTACCGATGCGCTTGATCCAGAAATCATCGGCTTGGGCGTATTCGGCATAAACATGCCGAAAGCCGCGTGGGCCAATGCCGGTCAGCCAGTGGTCAACAAAAATACGCGCGCCCGTGCGCCACAGTGTCAGACGATAAGCAGTTGCCTCATCGATGGCGGCGACTTCGGTCGAAAACAAGTCACTGGTCGTTAGCAGGCGAGCGCGTAAGGTCGGGTTAATGATCGCCAGACTTCCGGCGAGCAGCACGAGCACACCAAACTGTAACAAGCGACGGTGATCCCACGACCATCGCCGTGCACGCAACTGGAGTAGCAGATAAACCAGCAGGCCGAACACCAGCATGATCCAGGCACTGCGCTTGAGCGACAACAGCACCACGACCACCAGTGGCACCAGCAATAACCACAAACGCGGCTGGTCGCGACACCAGCGCAGAACGACGTCCACATATAACGGGGCGAACACCGCCAGAAACAGCCCCAGCCTTTGTTTGGGATAAAAGACCCCCTTCAACACACCGCGGTCGTAGGGATAACCAAACAAATCGATGTGCCAGATCAGCTGCACAAAAGCATCGAGTGCAATAAAGCCCAGCAGCATCGCCGCGCCTGTTGTAACCATGCGTAACACCGCAGCCGAGGCGCAAGAACGCATCACGAAATAGGCAGCCGGTAACAGATGCAGATAGGGCAAAACCGTGCGCAGGCTGTGCTCAGGCGCGTAAGCGCCGGGATACGCGGCCACCATCGGTAACCACAGCAAGCCGAACAGCGTAAGCAGTTGTCGTGAGCGCCACTCGCGCAGCACCTGCGGGTAGCGCAATACATCGATGGCACCCAGCACGGCCATCAAGCCCATGGCGTAGTGCACCAGGTGTTCGGAAATGAAGAGCGCGAGCGTCGCGAGGATCAGTCCCGCGCGGGCGTAGTCACTCGCGCACGGTTCCGCCGCGTTGGGCGGCGCGGCGACAGCCGGCGCCTCGCTCATCGTGTGACGGGCGGGCTCAGGCGAGCGCCGCCACCAGCTGACGATGGGTGAGCTCGGGCTGTTCGCTCATCAAGATGTGACCAGACCCGGCGATGCTTGCAAGCGCGCAATTGTTGATGCTGGCGGCAAGCTGACGTGCGGCGGGCAAGGGCGTCATGCGATCTTCAGTGCCGCAGATAAGCGTGGTGCGGGCACGCACTTCGGTGGCGGCTTGTGCGCCGTGGGCGTAATCGTTGCAGGC
>JAYUQF010000621.1:0-6487 GCA_043756885.1 Pseudomonadota bacterium | reverse complement strand
GCCGCCGCGATATTCTTCCAAGGGCGGCTTGCCCAGCGCACTGCGGTAGTTGTTATGAAAATGGTGCAGTGCCGGTTCGTTGCGACCAAACAGGAAGTGTTCAACCTTGCCGCTGTTGGCTGCCGCCTGGGTCTTGGTGCCCATGAAGTAGTCTTCATGTTCAACGGTACTGATAAACAGTTCCATTACGGCGGAAACGTCGAAGTCCATGGGCGCGCTGACGTTATTGGCATCGTAGACATTATTGCCAGTGACCGCTTTGACCTGTTCGCTTGGTGGTACCAATTGCTGGATCTGTGGCGCGCGATAGTGCGAAACCCGCGACAACGACTGCCCAACAATCTTGCGATTGGGGTAGATGCGCACCAGTACCGCCATGCTGGTCAGAAACACCAGCTGCACGTTGGGGAACAGGTAGTAGGCGATCGCGCCCGCATAGGGCAGGCTCCAATCTTTTTCGGGCTGCTGGCGCATCACGTCAAGATATTTGCTGGCCAGGCACAGGCGGTGGTGACGTCCAAACTCTTTGTAGCTTAAGGCGTCGCCGTGCAGGAGGTTGGCCAGTGTATTGGTGTGCAATGAATTGAAGTGATAAACCTCGCCAAAGGTGTCATTGGCAATTTTCCAGTTGAGTGGCATATCGAGTACCGACTCACCTTGGTACTCGCAGCGGCCGAGTTCCCAGGCCGCCATCTCGGCCGCCATTTCTTCGCCTAACAGCGCGTCGATATCAAGCTTGCCATCCACTTGCGGGTGGACAACCAGCAGGCCGTATTTTTCTTCCGAGGGCAGTTCGATCAGTCCGTTGCAGCTTTTATCGAGCTTGCCAAATTGTTCGGGCTGACGCACACCCAACAAGCGCCCATCGTTGGCATAGGTCCAGCCGTGGAACGGGCAGGTGAAACGGCCTTTTTCACCGTGGGCTTCGGTGCTCAGCTCGGCGCCGCGGTGGCGGCAAGCATTCACGAAGGCGTGGAATTTGCCATGCTCATCGCGGGTCGCGAGGATCGGCACACCAAAGTCGTTCATGGTCAGGTAGCTGCCGGGCTTGGGCAATTCGCCGGAAAGGCCTAACACCTGGGGATGATTTTTGAAGAAGGCATCCCATTCCTGCTCGGCGAGCAGCGGGTCGGTATAGGTCGAAGATGGATTGGCGACGATGCGCCCGGCATCGGCTGTGCGTTTGTGGTCGAGGTGATCGATCAGTTCTTTGATGATTTCTACTTGCTTTGACTGCTTCATCGGATGTGCTCCTTCGAACGATTGGGACCTGGGTAATGAGATGCCGGACTGGTCGCGGTCAAGGCCGCGATCTTATTCATCAGCACAGCGTGAAAACTGTCGACCGCGTCGGCGGCAAGCGTGACGTAGATGTCAGTCAACGCCCGGCGGCGAAATTCATCTATCGAGATCTGAGCAAAAGCCCACTCACGGCAGCTGGTGCGGAAGGCCCGCAGCACCAGCTCACCGAGCAGGGGCGAGTTGATACGGCCCGCTAACAGCTTCGCTTCACGACAGGCGAGCACACCAGCGGTGGTCAGGCGTTCACCCCACGCGTAAAGCTGGGTGACCTTGTCGTGGTGAGCGCCGCTCTGGTTGAGATACTCCACGGCCAGAAAGGCCGACCGATAGTAATTTTGATCTTCGGCAAACAGTCCGGTGGACTCGAGCACCACCGCACTGGCTCGTGTCAACGCGTCTTCACCGCCGGGTACGGCCCGCACGCGGGCCTCAATCTCACCCAACACGTCGGCAAATAAGGCGACCAATACTTCCTCTTTGTTGCCCAGCAGGTTGTAGATAGTCGGCACTGTGACCGCAGCCAGCCGCGCGAGCTCGCGCAGGTTGAGCGCTTCGTAACCGTGGACAGTGAGCAGCCCACGCGCCTGGGCAAGAATGCGCTCGCGGCGCTTCTGCATGTTCTGGGCACGAAGTGGGGTGGTCGGACGGTTCATGGGCGGCCAGTCTGGCACCGAAAAATAAATTTAACAACGATAAAATTCTATGGCCAGAGTGAGGCGGGTACACAGTGCGCAGGTCAACGCTGACGGCGGGTAGCCGGGCGAAAATTTGTGATGCGCGGTTGCAAGCCGCGCCTCACCTGGTTGCGCGCTGCCGCCCGGTGATAGGCCGTGCAATAATCGCCGCGCCCCGTATGGGGCCCCCAAGTTTTTGGAGCTCCCATGAAGCCTACCGCCGCCTTGTTTTTGTGCATTCTGGCGTTCGGTGCGCGGGCTGCCGAGCCCGCTGCATCGCGCAGTCCAGCCCCACCTGCAGCTGCGACTACGCCGGCTGTGGCGCCTACCAAAGAAGCGCTCGAACAAGCTTTTGATGGGGCTATGACCTGCTCGGCCCTGACCGCCATCATCGCGCAAACGGCGACACCGTCCGAAGCATGGCGATGGCGCAATCGCTCCCTCGCGTTCGGGCTGCTGGCGCGAAATTTTTACTCAAACGCGAACCAGGAAGCGCTGACATCCGAGGACATGGACAATAAGTTGACGTCCTACGCTAACTCCTTGCAAACCATGCCGGCCAAAGAACGTGAGCCCTTCGACATCGGCTGCGCGCGCAAGTACACCCAGATGGACAAGTTTTGCGACGAGCTTCACTGCCCGAACACACCGCCCGATGCGCCGGCCAAATCCACCAAATAACTTGGCGAGTCGCCAGTGACCCTAAAACAGTGCCGGTTGCTGGTCGTCTTCCCCTGCTTCACGAAAATTGCTCAAACCCACACCAGCCAGTCGATAGCGAGTATCGGGCGTAAGGTCTACCCGCGCTAACAGTGCCAGTGCGATGGCGTAAATCTCGGCAGCCGAGGCCGGCGCAGTTGCGGGGGTAAAACTGCGGGTGATGAGGCGAAAATTGCTGGTTTTCAACTTCAGCACCACGGTATGCCCCTGCGCTTGCGTAACATCAATATGGCGCCAAACCCGCGCGGCGAGATCTTCGAGCGCCGGTGCGACCTCGGTAAGCAGCAGGTCAAGTTCAAAGGTGGTCTCCGCGGAGAGTGAACGACGCGGCTGATCCGGGTTTACCAAGCGCTCGTCGATACCGCGCGCCAATTCGTACAAACGTCGGCCCTGCTTGCCAAATCTTGCTATCAACTCGCCGCGAGGATGGACACGTAACTGCGCAACCGTAGTGATGCCGAGGTCCGCCAGGGCCCGCTCGGTGGCTCCGCCCACACCGGGTAGTTTGCGCACCGCCAGCGGGGCGAGGAAATCTGCCACTTCGTGGGGCGCAATAACAAACAAGCCATCGGGCTTGCGCCAGTCCGAGGCGATCTTGGCCAGGAATTTGTTGGGCGCCACGCCGGCCGAGGCGTTGAGTGCGGTCTCAGCGCGGATCTCGGCGCGGATCTGCCGGGCGACAGCGGTGGCGGTGGACAACCCTGGCTTGTTGCGCGTGACGTCGAGATAGGCTTCGTCCAGCGACAGCGGTTCGACGAGATCGGTATAACGATGGAAGATGCTGCGGATCTGATTCGACACCGCCCGATAGCGCGGAAAATCCGGTGGTGTAAACACAGCGTCAGGGCATAAGCGTTCAGCGCGTGTGGCGGGCATGGCCGAACGGATACCAAACACGCGTGCCTCGTAGGATGCGGCACAGACCACGGAGCGTTTGCCGAGCCAGGCCACAACCACCGGCCGGCCGCGCCATTGGGGGTGATCCCGTTGTTCGACCGAGGCATAAAAAGCGTCCATGTCGACATGCACGATCTTGCGCTGGGGCGCGCCCGTCATGTCAGCGACCTGCGAACCCTCGGGAGGTGGATTGGACATCGGCCAAGGGTAGCGGCGCTAGCGGGCCTTGGCTATCGGGCACCGCTGTTTCGCGCGCCGTTGCACGGGCGCGAACAAAACGGGTGTTAGGACCCTAATCAAACACTCTCTACATTCGGCTGTTCCTGAGCGGCTGCCGCTGCGTTGCAATTGTTGGCAATAGCCCCGCTATTGCCCGCAAATCGCGCCTTGCTTCAACCACTCAGGATCACCCTCGGTGTTGACGAGGCAATTCTGACCAGGGTCCTTAGTGGTGGTGCAGCGTGCGGACGTCGCCGCGTGTGCGTTCTTCTTCGCGCGCCAGCAAGGCTAGCGCCGACTCGGCCGGTAAGGGTTTGGAGAACCAATAACCTTGCGCCATGCGGCAGTCGAGTTCGCGCAGCTTTTGAGCCTGCTCGGCGGTTTCAACGCCTTCGGCAATGACATCCATACCCAATACACGACCCAGGGTGATCAAGGCATCGACAATGCGTCGATTGCGCGCGCCATTGCCATTGGGCTCGCTGGACGCCGCAACAAAAGAACGATCGATCTTCAGGGTATCGTAAGAAAACAGATTGAGATAGCTCAAGGACGAATAACCAGTGCCAAAATCGTCGAGGTGAAACTTCACGCCAATGTTCTGCAAGGTCGAGAGCTCGCGCAAAGTAGCCTCTTCGTGTTCCAGCAGTGCATTCTCCGTGATCTCAAGATGCAGGGAATGGGCCGGCAGGCCGGTCTCCTCAAGAATGGCCATGGTGCGCGCCGCGAAGTCTGGTTCCGAGAACAGGCGGCTTGAAATATTTACGCTGACTGAAAGTTCGCCATAAGCAGGGTTACTGAGCTGCCAGCCGCGCGTAGTGCGGCTGGCCTCGCGCATCATCCACCACGTCAAGGCACCGATCATGCCGGACTCTTCGGCCAGTGGAATGAAATCTTCCGGACCAATGAGGCCGCGCACTGGATGGAACCAGCGCAACAGTGCCTCAAAACCGAGCACGCGTAGATGCTCGAGCGCGACAATAGGCTGGTAATAAGCAACCAGTTCATTGCGCGACAGCGCCGAGCGTAGATCAGTCTCAAGCTCCAGGCGCTGCATGGCCGCTTCGTGCATGAGATTGTCGAATACCGCATAAGAACCGGCGCGTCGACGTTTGGTGCGATACATCGCCAGATCAGCGTCGCGCAGCAGATCTTCCGAAGATTCGTATTTTGGCCCCGACAGCGCAATACCGATGCTGGCGGTGGCAAATATTTCTTTATCCACGATGAGAAATTTCTGCGACAGCAGATCATGCACACGCTCGGCCACCAGTGTGGCTTCGCCCAGACCACTGATGCTCATCAATAGAATGGCGAATTCATCACCGCCCAGGCGTGCGACAGAATCGCCCGGGCGCAGGAACATGCTCAGGCGTTTGCCGATCTCGGTCAGCAGTTGGTCACCGGCAGCGTGGCCCAGGGTGTCGTTGATATTCTTGAAACGATCGAGATCGAGAAACAGCACGGCAAATTTGCGTTTGCTATCGCGGCGCTGTTGTTTGAGAGCGATGTCGAGCCGGTCGAGAAACAGATTGCGGTTGGGCAGCCCGGTCAGGCCGTCGTGCAGGGCTTCATGTACGAGCATGGCCTCGGTCGATTTACGATCACTGATGTCGGACAGCGAACCAGCGATGCGCGTAGCGCGACCTGCCGAAGTACGCACCGCCACGCCGCGGCTCATAACCCACAAGTGTTTTCCTTCGCCGCTGCGGATCCGGTATTCGTATTCGAAATGCGGCGTGGCGCCCTTCAGATGGGCCTGCAAGGCTTTGTTAAAGCCGCTGCGATCCTCTTCATGGATGCGATCGAGCCACGGTTCGGGTGTTGATCCGACTTCTTCGCTGCGCAGCCTCAGCATCGCTAACCAGCGCGGCGAATAATGCACTTCGTCACATTCCAGATCCCAATCCCAGATACCGTCGCGCGCGCCGGCAATAGCAAGAGCGTAGCGTTCTTCACTGACACGCAAGGCGGATTCCCCCTCCTGGCGCGCGATCGCATCGCGGATCGCGCGGGACAGGAGGTCGGGTGCGATGTGGCGTTTGATCAGATAATCCTGGGCGCCGTGGCCCACTGCAGCGGCTGCGCCTTCTTCATCTTCGATATTGGTCAGGATGATGACAGGAACATTGGGCGCAACGGCCTTGGTGCGATGCAGATTCTCGATGCCGTTGCCGTCGGGAAGGTTGAGATCCAGCAGCACCACGTCGTAACGCCGGGTGCGCAAACGATCGAGGCCGGCGGTCAGCCGTTGATTGTGCTCGATGCTGGCGCCAGCGAGAGGCGAGGCAGCGATTTGTTCGCGCACCAGCGCCGCTTCGATGCGATCGTCCTCAATGAGCAGGATGCGCATATATTCGCGTTTCATAGCAAAAACCTCAGCGCACTCGATGTCATGAGCTTCATGCCGGTCTGCCGAATTGTTGCGGTATCTGGGGCAGGCGTACGAAGAAGCTGCAGCCGGCGCCTTCATTAGCAGTGACCCAGATGCGGCCGCCGTGGCGCTCGACGATGCGCTTGCACAGGGCCAAGCCTATACCCGTCCCGGGATATTCGTCGCGAGTATGCAGACGCTGGCCCATTTCAAACACGCGTTGCAGGAAGGGTTGTGGTATGCCGATGCCGTTGTCACGGAAGGTCAGCAGCCATGCATCGCCTTGCGGTTCTACGTTGAG
>JAYUQF010000620.1:0-6499 GCA_043756885.1 Pseudomonadota bacterium | reverse complement strand
CTTCGCTGGTGATTGTTTCAAAGGTGAAGAAGCGTTCAAAACAAGCGTTGAAACGGGCCTTGTCATCGGGCGTTTTGGCCAGCACCTGGCCGAGGGCTTCTTTGACCAAGGTGCGACGTTCGAAGCCAATTAGGTCGAGCGCCGCAGCGGCGTCGATGGTCTCGGCTGTCGAAACCCGCACATCGCTGGCGCGTAGCGCCTTGATGAAATTGGACAGGACCTGGGTCACGCGCTTTTTGCCGCCTGGCGTGCGAGGGCCGGCACCTCGGCATCAACATGCTCGATGTCGTCCTGGAACTTGAGCAGCACATTGAGCGTGGCACGTACGAGGGCTGGCTCCAGCTCGGTGGCGTGCAAGAGCAAGAGCGTGCGTGCCCAATCGATGGTTTCACTCACCGCCGGTACCTTTTTCAGATCCAGACCGCGCAAGCTCTGCACGAATGCAACCAGCTGGCTGCGCAGGCCGGCTTCCAGTGCCGGGACGCGCGACTCGATGATGCGCTGTTCGAGTTTTGCATCGGGGAAAGGGATATAGAGGTGCAGACAACGACGCTTCAGTGCGTCGCCGATTTCGCGGGTATTGTTAGAAGTCAGGAAGACGATAGGTGGGTGTTTGGCCTTGACCGTGCCGATTTCAGGAATCGAGATCTGGTAGTCCTGCAGCAGCTCCAGCAGGAAGGCTTCGAATTCCTGGTCCGATTTGTCGATTTCATCGATCAGTAACACCGCGCCGTGTTCTGCCCACAAAGCTTTTAGCAGTGGCCGCGGTTCGAGAAATTCTTCGTTGAAAAAGGTGTCGTCGAATTCGTGCAGGCGAGAGATCGATTCTTTCAAACCTTTGGCACCTTCCATGAGGTCGCCAAGTTTCTCTTTTAACACCTGGGTGTAGAGCAGTTGTTTACCGTACTTCCATTCGTAAAGTGCCTTGGCCTCGTCCAGGCCCTCGTAACACTGCAGGCGGATAAGTGGCTTAGCCAACAGCTTGGCAGTGGCATTAGCGAGTTCGGTTTTGCCAACTCCGGGCGGGCCTTCCACCAATATCGGTTTGGCCAGTGCCTTGGCAATATAAACGCAGGTCGCGATGGCATCGCTTGCGATATAACCCGAGCCTTGCAAGCCGCGCTGGATATCCGCGATGGCGGAGGTTGCGGCGTGTTCAATGACAGTTGTCACTTCAATAACATCCTATTTTTTTTTGTGGGGTTGGCGCGCCAGCCACTGTAGACGGCCGCGCAGTTTTTTCATCCAATCCGCGCCCAGCACCTGCGTGTTTGCCAGGCGCTCCAGCAAATCAAGAGGCGGGCGTGTCTCACGCATGGTGGCGTGGAATAACGCGAGGCTGGTGGCGTCGGGTTCGCGTTCCAGCAGTTGCAAGCTGTCACCGGCGCGCACCAGACCGCTGAGCAGAACACGGTAATACCAGCCGCAGTTGCCATTGTGCTGGATGTGTTTGGCCAGCCCGTCAACGCCGTAGCGTCGGTCGATCTTGCCGCACGGACTGCGTGGCTGGGTAAGCTGCACACGCGCCGAGCCCAAGCTGTACACGTCACCCAGACAGACAGTCTCTTCGGTCAGCCCCAGACTGGAGATATTTTCGCCGATCGAGCCCGGTGCAAGCAGTGCCCCGATCGCGGGGAAGGCCCGCGCCAGCGCAGTGTAATGCTCACTCGGAAAATGATGGAGCGCTTTGTCCAGTCCGCCATGCAGGTGACGGTCGGCCTGCGCATCGCCACTCAGGCCCAGCTCGTGCAGTACAACCTCACCTGTTATCGGCAGTTTGTGAATGGCGCTTGCGCGGCCGCCAGCGAGCGGGGCGACGGGGCCAGCGTAGAGGCCGAGTATGGCGGTAGGGAAGTCTTGGGGCGAGGGCATACGACAGCATACCCGCTAGGCCGCAATCTGCGAAAATGCCCGTCAACTTTGATAACGCGAGGTCAGCATGGGTTTCCAGGCAGTGTTATGGGATTTTGGCGGGGTTGTCACCACCTCACCGTTCGACAACTTCAATCGTTATGAGGCTAGCCGCGCTTTACCGCTCAACTTTATTCGCAGTGTTAATGCCAGAAACCACCACGACAACGCCTGGGCGAAATTTGAATCGAGCCGCTGTACGGTCGATGAATTCGATGACTTGTTCGCCCGCGAAACCGCCGCTGCAGGCCATGAGATCCGTGGCCGCGAAGTGATTGGCCTGTTGGGTGGCGACGTGCGTCCGCGCATGGTCAAGGTGCTGCAACGTTGCAAACAGGATTATCGCGTGGCCTGTCTGACTAACAATGCCAATGCCGGACAGGGCACCGGTATGTCGAGCACCGACCAGCAAGCACACGACGTCAAAGCGGTCATGCGTTTGTTCGATGTTGTCATCGAATCGAGCAAAGAAGGTATACGCAAGCCTGACCCGCGCATTTATGCCTTGGCCTGCGAGCGGGTCGGGGTAGCGCCGCAGGCCGTTGTGTATCTCGATGATCTCGGCATCAACCTCAAGCCGGCGCGCGATCTCGGTATGACCACCATCAAGGTGGTGTCGGAGCAGCAGGCCATCGATGACTTGAGTCGCATCCTGGCGATCGACTTCGCGGTGTAGGCGAGCGTCACAATCGCGCCGGGCTAGTCGTTTCAGCTGGACGGCTAGTTTTGCGTCATCTGCTGTTTGGCACTGGCCACGCAAACATTGCAGATATTGACCTGCGGGCCGGCGATCAAGCGATGGTACTCGCCCTTGCCGCGCCCACAGAATCCACAAAACGGCGCTTCGCCCTTGATGAAGGGCGCGGGCGGTGTGCCCAGCAGTCGCTCGGCGCCCGCGGCAGCTTTGTGTTGCAAGCGAGCTGCCTTTTGCTCGTCAGTTTCGTTTTTGTCATTCACAGGCATAGGCTTCCTATCCGGAGAAGATCACTACCTTCGTCGCAGACGCAGCAGCACGCAAGTAGCAAGTAGCAAGAAGCGACAAGCCCGCTCAGCCCTGAGTTTCGCGTTGTGCCTGTGCGACCCAATCGCGGTAAATCGTGTTGTAGTGTTTGCCAGCGGTTTCACTGCGGGCAACAACGGACTCAAACACGGTGCGGGCTTCCGCGCTTCGCCCTTGCGCTTTCAGCAGCGCACCCAGACGACAGCTCGGTTCGGGACCGGCGCAATAGCCCACCAGGGTCTCGTATTCGTGCAGTGCTTCCTCGTGCCGTCCTAGCGCTTCCAGGGCCCGGGCGTAGAGCAGATGCCCTTCCTCGGAAGTTTTACTGGGATTTTTTTCCTTCAAGGTATCCAGGCAGGTAATCACCTCGGCGTATTCGGCCAATCCGAAATGCGCCTGGGCAAGACCCGACAACAAATCGGGGTCGTCGTCGTGCACACCACTGAGCGCGCGTTGATAGATTGCTTTTGCTTCGCCGAAATTGGTCCGTCGCAACAGCTCGCTGGCGAGGTCTAGGGCGCTCTGTGCAGTCTGGGCCAGCGCATATTTTTCGCTAGCCTCGCGCAACACCTTGTCGGGGTCTGCCGACTTGGCGAGTTTGTGTTGTGCACTGCGCGCGGTGCGCGTATTCGTGAGTTCGGGTAGCAGCTCGATGATGAAATAGGCAAGGCTACCGATCAGGGGAAAAAACAGCACGATGAACACCCACGTGGTATTGCGCCCGGTCTTGATGATGTGCACCACCAGCGCAAGTTGAACGATGATGGATATAACAATTAAGGGCACGCGCCTAACCTCGAAAGTGGGACAAAAACGATCGCATAAGAGGGGGCCCGTGGCCTGGACCTCGCCAGGGCAGTATACGGGGCGCACTCAGCGCAGCTGCAAGCCAAGCTGCACCCACAGCGCGACCAGCACAAAATTGCTCGCGCCAAATACCAGCGCGCGATGGACAACGCGGTTATAGGTGAGGTGGATGGCACTGTGCACCAGTCGCAGTGCGACGTAGGTCCACGCGGTTTGCACCATCAAGGCCGTGACGTCGCTGGCGACATAAGCGATTAGACAGGCAACATGTGCCAGCGTCGGGAACTCCAGCAGGTTCATGTAGTTGCGGTTTGGGATACTGACCTGCGGTGGCACTGCGGGGGATTCGCCGTATCTAAAATCGTCCAATATCAGTTCGCCGCGCTGGCCGGCCAGCATTCGGGTAATTGGCACCAGAAAGAGCACTGTGGCTGTCAGGGCCGCCAGAGCAAACATCGGATAGAGAATCGCCAAGTTGTTAGTGATAGGCATGGTTACCCGCTCCCAATTGAAAATTTGCGTTATTCACGTTGTGTCATGTTTGACACTGTCGAAGACAAAAATGTAAATGACCTGCGCGTTGTTACGACCGTCATACAGTTGATGAAGCCCTAAGGACCCAGGCGGAAACCATCTCGGCATTCGGCTGCCTCTGCGCGGCCGCTGCGGCGTTGCGTTTCTCGGCAAGGGCTGGGCCATTGACCGCGAAACGCGCCCGGCAAGCAACCGCGCCACCCTCGGTGCTGACGAGATTATTTCCGCCTGGGTCCTTACGCTCACGCATACCGCAAGCAACAGTTTGGCGCGCCACAGGGTCAGATGCGTTTGCTCGCCAGCAGACGTGCCAGCTCGTGACGATGACATTGCAGCTGCGCCTCAGCGCAATGACACATGAGCGTAATCGGCGCTTGTGCAGCCAAGGTTTTGAGCAGGCGCAGCGTAAATTTCTGGCCGTGATTTTTAATGGTGTGATTGTCATCATCGGTCTGCGTGTCTTCGAATAACTCGGCGCGATATCCACGCATGAATGCGGCCCAGGTGATGCGACCGGCCTGCATGTCGCGCAGCAGTCTCTCACTGGGACCCAGGTTAGGCATCCAGACGTCGTAGCGCGACCTAAGCATACCGCGCCCGCGAAAGCGGGTGGCAAGAATGCGCAGGCCGTCGCGCTCCAGGTCGATGGGACTGGTTACCGATTTGGTGTGGATCATCATTGAGCCTGCAAGCGCCTATGTGGTCGGCGCATACCGATGATAGACGTTATTTTGTTCCCACGGCTGCGCACCAAGATCGGCAGCAGACGATGCCTAAGGACCCAGGCGGAAATAATCTCGGCATTCGGCTGCCTCTGCGCGGCCGCTACGGCGTTGCGTTTCTTGGCAAGGGCTGGCCATTGACCGCGAAACGCGCCCGGCAAGCAACCGCGCCACCCTCGGTGCTAACGAGATTATTTCCGCCTGGATCCGCAGGTGCGGGCCAGTCCACACCACGCCGTGCAGTTGTCAGTTGCATCGGATGCGGACCATCGGTTAGCGTTGATCCTGGACAGCAACAGGAGACACACGGACGTGGCTTCATCTTCCCCATTTCTCGATCGCGTTAGCGCCGCCGTGCGTGTGCGTCACTACAGTATCCGCACCGAACAGGCTTATATCTACTGGATACGGCGCTTCATTCATTTCCACCACCGGCGCCACCCAGAGCAGCTCGGGGAAGCGGAGGTCGCCGCCTTTTTATCCCACCTCGCGGTCAACGATCACGTCGCGCCGGCTACCCAGAACCAGGCTTTAAACGCCCTGCTGTTTCTCTACCACGCCGTACTTAAACGCCCCTTGGGTGATATGCCCGGGGTCGTGCGGGCCAAGACCAAATTGCATCTGCCTACTGTCTTGTCAGTCGAGGAGGTTGCACAGGTCCTGTCGAAGCTGCCGGAACGCGCCTGGTTGCCGGCCTGTCTGCAATATGGCTCAGGACTGCGCCTTATGGAGAGCGTGCGCCTGCGGGTGAAGGATCTAAACTTCGAACATCGCGCGCTGCTGGTACGCGACGGTAAGGGTGGCAAGGATCGGGTTGTGACGCTGCCCGATGAACTGCTTGAACCCTTGCAGCGTCATCTGGCGGCGCGGCGCAACCTATTTGATCGTGACATGGCTGACGGCCGGGCTGGGGTGTGGTTGCCCCATGCGCTGGCACGCAAATATCCGGCCGCCGCGCGGGAGTGGGGCTGGCAATACGTGTTTGCGGCGGATCAGTTTGCCATTGACCCACGCGACGGTGAGCCGCGTCGTCATCATCTGGATGAACAGCGTGTGCAACGGGCGGTGCGGCGCGCCGTGATCCAAGCAGCGATAAACAAGCCGGCGAGTTGTCATACCTTGCGTCATTCTTTTGCCACCCATCTGCTGGAACGGGGCGCGGACATTCGCACCGTGCAGGAGCAGCTTGGCCATAGCGATATTCGCACGACGCAGATCTACACCCACGTCTTGAAGCGCGGTGGGATGGCGGTCAAGAGTCCGTTGACGGCGGTTTTGGCGCTGCGTGTGGGTCGCGAGCACGACACATGAGTGAGCCACTGCCGATTTCGGCTTAAGCGACGGCTGCGATACGATGCGGCGCTGCTTTGAGCACCGCGCGGTTGCGGCGTTCCGGCCCTAGGGGAAACAAAATGAAAATCGATACCTTCATGGCACCCGCCAAGCCAGCCAAGATTGCCGCGCTGGCGCGTGAATACGAGGCACTGGGCTTCGACTGCATCTGGACCTTCGAAGCCATGAGTGA
>JAYUQF010000619.1:0-6505 GCA_043756885.1 Pseudomonadota bacterium | reverse complement strand
GCTCCGCAGGTAGATAGATTGAATTTGGCCACCGGCCAGACAGTGCGCTGCGATGTTAGGGGCAGGGTGTCTGGCGCTCGCACTTCACGCCGTTTTCATACAAAAACTTGATGAACTCACCACCCGGCACAAAACGCTCGGCGAGCGTATCGGTTTGTGGCCCGCGGTCGATTTCTTCAAGAAAACATTCGCGTCCGTCGGTGACGTCTTTGCATACAAAATGCAATGGCCGCACAACGCCCGAATTGGCCACCAGCAGATAGCCATCATCCACTTTCGTCCACGACTGGCCAAAGCGCATATTGGCGCAATCACACGCCAGGTAGCGATCTGCAAATTCCATTAACTTGCCGACCGTGAGGTTAGGGATGTTCGGATCGGGTCGTGGGTTGATGAGCTTCGCGCTCAACAGATCCCGCGGTGTGGCGGACAGGTCTTTAGGCTTCTGCGGCTCCTTAGCAAGGGACGGCAGCTTGGGCATTGAGATCTTGGGCACTGAGATATGACTGCAGGCGCTGAGACTTGTGCCCAGCACGGCGATGCAAAATACAAGGGCTGCACGGTGCAGCAGGGGTTGCAGGGTAAAAATCACGTTCAGGCCTTTCGCATGTCTTTGAGGAACTCGTTACGTTCCTGTTCGAATGAAATTCGCGCGATGATCAAATCGAGGATCTTGTGCACACGCTGTTCGAGTTTGCGTCCCGCGCCATAGTCGGCCGGCGCATAAAAATCGATACGATTGGCGTCGACCAGTTCGCGGCACACTTTAACAGCCTCCTGTGAGCGCGGTTTGTGTACCGCCACCGCGAAACCGCCGTAGTTTTTTACGACCGTCATACAGGGCACATCGGTCAGCCCGTCTCCGACATACAACATGTGCTGGAAGGGAATGGGGCGCGCCCCTTCGGGCATGTACTCGTTAATGGTCTCCAGTGAACTTTCGCGGCCTTTATTGATGCGGAACAGGTATTGGGTTTTGGCGGTGTCGTTGATTACCACCGTCGGAAAACGCGCCGCTTCGTGGTGATCAAAGTAATACTGTGAAGCATAGATACGGGTGAAATGATGTTTGATGCTGATGCCTTCCAGGATCTCCGATAAACCCGCCGAGATGATGTAGTGGCGGGTCTGCACGCTGCCGCCGGTTTTTTCTGCGACGTAGTCATTGATACGTTCGAACCAGGAATCAACCCCGGGGTAATACTCGATACCCGCCGCCAGCTTGCGCAGCGCTTCACGACTGAGATGAGCTTTGTTGGCTTCGATTTTTTCGACCAGCAAACGCATATAGGTAAGGATGGCATCACCACCGGTACGACGCACCTCGGCATTAACCTCGGCCCAGAATTCTTCACCACTGATGCCCAGCTGCGGCAGCACGGTGTATTCCTGCATAGGCTGTGGCGTCAGCGTACCGTCGAAGTCATAAACAAGTGCGAGCGTATTACGGTGGTAGCTTTCTTTGCGTGCCATGTTAGTTTCCCTCGTGTGCCGGCGTGTCCAGCAGCGCCTGATAGATGGCGAGCATTGCTGCGCTGAAACAGACCACCGTCACAGCTTGCAACTGGTTGTTGGCGGCGAGCGCATGTTTGATCTCGCGCACCGCGATAGTGGCCGCTGCGCGGTGGGGATAACCATAGACGCCGCAGCTGATAGCGGGGAACGCGAGGGTGCGCAGAGCGTATTGGTGGGCGAGGGTAAAACAGGCCCGATAACAGTCCGCCAGCAGCGCCGCTTCGCCGGCCGTGCCGTCGGCCCAGATCGGTCCGACCGTGTGTATGACATATTGCGCCGGCAGGTGGTAAGCGCGCGTGATGCGGGCGCTGCCGGTTGGGCAGCCGCCGAGCTGGCGGCATTCGTTGAGCAAGTCGGGGCCGGCCGCGCGGTGGATAGCACCGTCCACACCGCCGCCGCCGAGCAGGGTTTCATTGGCCGCATTGACGATGGCGTCGCAGGCCAGTTGGGTAATGTCAGCCACGATAACGCGCACGCGACTCATGGCGACGACTCTTCAGCCGCTTCGATTGTTTTAACCACTGCAGCGAGGCGCTGTTGTGCGCGTGCGCTGGCGAGGCGCTCAAACATCGGCACTTGGAAATCAGGATGGGTCTTGCGCACGTGCCCATAAGTATCGAGTGCCGCCGCCATGCCCGCGACGTTGTCACTGCCGTCGCTGTGCCGGGTTTCCAGCTGAGCCGCCATATAACCACCGAGGAAAGCCGCATAAAGCGTCGCCTTGAGGGCGTCGTCCATGGCTTGATACATCCACGCTAGCAAGTTGTTGTTCAGCACAATATGCACCTGGCCGCTGTCGCGGATGAAGTCAAGGAAAGGCTGGGTGCGATCCAAGCGTGCCAGCGGGTCCTCGCGAAAATCCTGCCAGGCGGCGAGCGCCTGGGCAGCGCTAGGCACTGTGGTATCCACGATCGCTGCAGGCTCGGTGGCCGGTGCGGGCGATTGGGCGTGGCTGGTCATACTCCACAGCATCACAAGCGCGCCCAAAGTGATAAAGATGTGATTCATGCGAGGGACGTCGTTTGCGCGTCGAACAGCCTGAGCACCACACCTGCCGCGCGCGCGGTGCCGGGGATGACGTAATCGGCGAGGGCGGCGGTGGCCGCGTCAGGTTGGTGCAGATCAGGCACCATGATGGTCAGCATACGCGCTGACGCTGCAGCCTGAACCCCGACGGAGGAATCCTCCAAGGCCACACAGCGGCTCGGTTCGACGCCGATACCTGCGGCCGCGCGCAAAAAAATCTCGGGTGCAGGTTTGCCGTCGGTCACTTCGTTACCTGCGACCAGCACTTTGATAAATGCGCCTAAACCGGCCAGATCCAGGGAACGCAGGGCTTGGTCGCGTTGTGTGGAGGTGGCGACGCTGAAGGGGATGCCGCGTTCGCGCAGTCCCGCCAGCAAGTGTGGCATACCGGGTTGCGCGGGCATGCCGTGTTGCTCGGTATGGTCCAGCCAGATACGGCGGAACGCTTCGCGGAATGCGCGCATCGGGAATGCCGCTCCCATACTCTCAAGCACGGCGGCCTCGACAGCACGCGGTGGCAAGCCCATCCACATGGCATAGGTTTCATCGGACACATGATGGCCGAGGTCCATGGCTGCCTGTTGAGCGGCACGTCGGAACAGCGGCTCGGAGTCGATCAGGATGCCGTCCATGTCAAACACGACGCCGGCAAATCGATGGCGGTTCATGTGTGGGAGGCCTCCAGCAGAGCATCGATCAAATCCGCCGGGTCGCGCATCACTATCAGTTGCTCTAGTTCGGCGTGATGCAAAAAACCTTCGTCAGCGGCGTGGCGCAGACAGGCCAGCCATGCATCAAAATAACCGCCCACATTCAACACGCCGATGGGCTGGCGCAGTTGGCGCAACTGGCGCCAGGCGATCACTTCCAGAATTTCGTCTAAGGTGCCGATGCCACCGGGCAAAGCGACAAAAGCGTCGGAGCGTTCGATCATGATGGCCTTGCGCTCGAACAGATCATCAACCACCACGCATTCTGTCAGTCCACGATGACAGACCTCGCGGTCGCGCAGGAAGTCGGGGATGACACCTATGACCTGGCCACCGAGGTCGAGCGCACCATCGGCCAACGCGCCCATGAGGCCAATGTTGCCACCGCCATAGACCAGCGTTATTTCACGCGCGGCCAGTTCGCGGCCAAAACCGTCGGCCGCAGCCATATATTCCTCGCGCACGCCGGGTCGGGATCCACAAAACACTGCGATGGCATACATGTTGGGTCTCTATTGTTGTGTCACTACGGCGAGCATTGTCTGCGCGTGTTTCATTTGACCATCCACACGGTCACACCACCTTGCACCTGCCAAGCGCCGCCGGTGACCAGGCTCAGGTGAAACAGATGGCCGGTGCCACACTCCGCGCCGCACTCATGTTCGATGTAAACCAAGGCATGACTCAAGGTGTCATCAAAACCGACATGGGACAGGCGCAGCAGCCCTGGCGCGCCGGGGAAGCGTTTGAAAAATTTCTCCCAGCCGGCACCGGGCGCAACGCCCTCAAACAGCATTTTGCTGGTCTTGGCATCCAGTACCTGATAACTGACCTTGAGTTTCAAGGCATCGATGGAATCGATGCGAGCATTGCGCCGCTGCCAGTCAGTAAAGGCCGACGCTGGCACGTCGAGTTGTTTGACAATACTGGCGGTGGTCGCTGCATCGCGCGCTATGGCGGCGGCATCGCCAGTGGTTTGTGCGGCCAGCACCAGCATTTTTGTGTTGGCTTCAAGGCCGTGATTGACCAGTGCCGACCACACCCCGAGCTCACGTTCGTCATAGGTTGATACTGCGGCTGCTTGCGGCGCCAGCACCCATAACAAGAGTAAAAACATGACGAGCGGGGCGCGGGTGCAGATCATCCCTGTGATTCCAACTCGCTAGCTGCGCGCATCGCGGCGCTCGCGGCGTTCAGGGCCGCGACCAGTTCGCCGAGATTTGGCGCGCTATCGAGATTGTCCACGGCGCGCGCGATGTCTGACGCACAGCCGGCATTGATCACCTGTAGCGCGTTGTCGGTGAATTTAGCGTCGATGTCAGCGCGCGATAGCGGATTTTGGCGGGCACCCCGATTGACCGCTTCGCGATGAAAGTAGCTTCGGCCGTCGTGCAGCCTTACTTCGAGGGCAGCTGAATACGCGTTGGGATAGGACGATTCGGCATCGGCGGCATAATCAACCCGTGCCGCCAAGGCCAATATATCGGCGGCGCTCAATGCCGCGGGTTCAAGTTCCGCCAGGGTGAATCGCTCCCGCAGCCAGCTTGCGGCCACCATGTAGGGCACGCTGAACTGTGCCTCGTAAGCGCTGGCGGGCCGACGTTTTGCTGCCAGCGGTTCACATACGGCTGCCATTTGATCGGGATGGATAAAAGCGATGATATGGGCAATCGTTTCAGCTTCGATGCCATGGGCGCGCTTCAAAGCCAGCGCGCAGTCGGCAAACGCGTGATTAAAATGACATGCCGGATAAGGCTTGAAGGCAATGTCGAGCGTTTGCCATACACGGCCCAGGTCAGCGCCTAAGGTCTCGAGCTCGATACCGTGCGCGGGCCCAAGCACGGTATTAAACAGGCCAAATCGACCTTCGATAGCGGCACGTGGCCCGCTGAAGCCGTGCCCGGCGAGGCTCGCCGCCGTCACACCACACAGCGCCGCCCAGCCCGGATGCAGACGTTTAGTCGAAGCGCCGTCGCTCAAAAATTCCATACTGCCGCTGGCCTGGCTGAGCACAATGCCGAGCGCATCACGGCACTGCGTGGCGCTGTGACGATAGAGCCAGCTGGCCGCAGTCGCGCAGCCAAAAGCGGCCAATACGCCAGTCGGATGGATGCCTCGTTTCTGCAGCTGGCCGCGTGCCGCGATGCCGAGGCAGGCATCGATCTCGACTGCCAGCACATAAGCGGCGAGTGCCGTGGCACCTGAGACGCCCCGTTCCACACCGAGATTAAAAGCCAGCGGCCAGGCGCTGGCCGTGCAATGCACAACCGCTGCACTGTGGGTGTCGTCGAAATCGAGGCCATGGATCAAGGTGCCGTTGACCAGCATGGCATCGCGTAGCGGCAACCCAAGCGCGTCGCCAAAAACGATGGCGGGTCCACTGCCTCCCAGTGCGCGAGCGGCCATGCGCACCTGGCGCGCGTAGGGCTGACGGTGACTGGCCAATGCAATGCCGAGCGCGTCGAGTATGCACAGCTTGGCATGGGCGATAACCGCCGCAGGCGGTGTATTGCTGTGATAGTTGGCGGCAAAGGCCGCAAAACGCTCGGTGACGGTGGACATGCGCAGTGGTGATTGAGCAGCGGGCTGTAAGTTGGGCATGATCGCAGCCCCGCGCGGCGGGAGCAACGTCAACAAAAGGGATGAATTTGAAACCGCTATTGTCTGTGGTGTTACTGCTGAGCGGCATCGCTAGCGCGTTTGTGTATGCGGCCGATGGCAGCGCCGACGATTGGGCCGATATCGTGCAACTCGAACTCGCCCACGGTCAGCCGATGCCACTGTTGTCGGTTTATTACGATCAGCTTAACAACGCCTCCGCCTACGACATCCAACGCGCACTGGTTAACCACGAAATGCGTAAGAAGCGGGTCATCGGCGGTTTTAAGGCGGGTTTTACCCACGCCGCGCTGCGCACCAAATATCACACCAAAGAGCCCGTGTCCGGTGTCCTGTTCGCCGATGCAGGCTTCAAGGACGGTGATCAAATCGATAGCGGACTATTCAAGAAACCGATGTTGGAAGTGGAAATCGGCTATGTACTGCGCTCGCCGATCACGCGCCAGCTGCACTCCGTTGCTGATCTGAAGACCTATATCAGCCACGCCTTGCCGGCGGTTGAAATACCGGACCTGAACTACGTCAATGTTGGCGGCTTGAATGCCAACGACATCATCGCAACCAATGTCGCCGCCAGCCGCTATGTGGTGGGCAAGCCGTTTGTGCTGCGTGATCTGGCGCAGGTGAACGACATC
>JAYUQF010000618.1:0-2490 GCA_043756885.1 Pseudomonadota bacterium | reverse complement strand
ATCGATATGCTGTTCCAGCGCGACAATCCCATCACCGGCGTCGCGACCGGCTTTTACGAACTCGACAACATGACCTCAGGGCTGCAAAAGTCAGATCTGGTCATCATCGCCGGCCGGCCATCCATGGGTAAGACGGCGTTTGCCATTAACATCGCTCAACACGCTGCCATCAAGGAAGAGCTGCCGGTGGCCGTGTTCAGCATGGAAATGCCCAGCGAACAACTCGCCATGCGTATGATGTCCTCGCTCGGCCGTATCGATCAACACAAAGTACGCACCGGGCGGCTGAGTGATGACGATTGGCCGCGCTTGACCCATTCGGTCGGGATCCTTTCCGAAGCCAAGATGTTCATCGACGACACACCGGCATTAACACCCGGCGATCTGCGTGCGCGTTGCCGACGCCTGGCGCGTGAACATGGCATTGGGCTTATTGTCATCGACTACCTGCAGCTCATGCAGGTGCCGGGTACCAAAGAGAACCGCGCAACTGAAATTTCAGAAATATCACGCTCTTTGAAGGCCTTGGCCAAAGAATTGTCGTGCCCAGTGATCGCGCTGTCGCAGTTAAATCGCAGTCTCGAAAGCCGTCAGGACAAACGACCCGTGATGTCAGATCTGCGCGAGTCGGGCGCCATCGAACAGGACGCCGACCTCATCATGTTTATCTATCGCGACGAGGTTTATAACGAAGATAGCCCCGATAAAGGCATTGCCGAAATTATCATCGGTAAACAGCGCAACGGCCCCATCGGCTCGCGCAAGCTGCGTTTTTTTGGCGAGTACACCAGCTTCGAAAACCTCGCCCATGATTACGTTTCCGAGTCGCGCGAATGACGCGACCCGCGCGGGTCATCATAAATCCCCGGGCAGCCCGACATAACCTCGAGTGGGTGCGGCGCCACGCACCTGCTGCGCGCGTGCTGGCGGTGATCAAGGCCGACGGTTACGGCCACGGCATCACCCGCATGGCGCAAATTTTTGACGCTGCGGATGCGTTTGCTGTGGCTGCCATCGAAGAGGCTGTGACCCTGCGCGATGCCGGCATCAGCAAGCCTGTTGTTTTGCTCGAAGGCCCATTCGAAGCCGCCGAACTTGATCAGGTGGCGGCGCTCGGCCTCGAAATCGTCGTGCATAACGAAGAACAGTTGCAGATGTTGCGCGCTGGTCCGCGGCCGCGCGCGGTATGGCTGAAGTTCGACACTGGCATGCATCGTCTAGGCTTTGATCCGAGCTGCGCGGCGGCAGCGATAACGGCGCTGCGTTCACTCGATATTCCGCTGCGGTACATGACCCATTTTGCCAATACCCATCACCGCGGCGATCCGAGCGTTGAACGCCAGATAAAAAGCTTCGAATCCTTGCTGGACGGTGCCGAAGGCGAACGCAGCCTGGCAAACTCCGGGGCAGTGTTGGCTTATCCGCGCGCCCATGCTGATTGGGTAAGGCCCGGGCTTATGCTGTACGGCGTATCACCTTTTGATCACGAACTCGGCCATGAGCTCGGTCTGCAACCGGTTATGACCTTACGCTCACGGCTGATTTCAGTGCGTTCGGTGCGGGCCGGTGAAGCGGTTGGTTATGGTGGTGCGTTTGTGTGTCCAGAAGACATGCCCATCGGCGTGGTGGCCTACGGTTACGGCGATGGTTATCCGCGCCACGGCCAAACCGGCACACCCGTGTTGGTGGGTGGCATCCGCACCCAGGTCATCGGCCATTGTTCGATGGATATGATGACGGTCGATTTGCGGCCGGTGCCCGCTGCGCGTTTTGGTGATGCGGTCACGTTATGGGGTGTCGGCCTGCCCATCGAAGAGGTTGCACGGGCCTCGGGCACTATTCCTTACGAGTTGCTGTGTCGCGTGCGTATGCGCGCGCAGTACGAAGAGGGTGAGCCGTGAAGAGCAAAAAACAATTCCAGTGTCAGCATTGCGCGGCGGTGTTCAGCAAATGGGCCGGGCAGTGCACGGACTGCAATGAATGGAATTGCATCATCGAAACGCTGGTCACCGGCGGCAATGAACGGCGGGGCAGGATGACCACCACACCGGCCCGCGTGCACACCTTGGCCGATGTTGCCCATGAACAAAGCCCACGCATGGCGACCGGCCTGGCCGAACTCGATCGTGTGCTGGGTGGTGGCTTGGTAACCGGCTCCGTGGTGCTGCTCGGTGGTGACCCCGGTATTGGCAAGACCACGTTGCTGCTGCAAAGCCTGGCGGCAGTCAAAAGCAGCGCGGGTGTCACCGCGCTTTATGTCAGTGGTGAAGAATCGGCGTCCCAGATCGCCCTGCGTGCCGAGCGACTTAAACTGTCGGCTGCTGATCTGTTGCTGTTGACCGAGACTGACGTGGACCGCATCCTGGATGAAGCGACGCGTTTGAAACCTGCCGTCATGGCTATCGACTCGATCCAGACTGTGTTCAGCGAATCTCTGCAATCGCCTGCTGGCAGTGTTGCGCAGGTGCGTGAATGCGCGGGGCGCTTGGT
>JAYUQF010000617.1:0-19019 GCA_043756885.1 Pseudomonadota bacterium | reverse complement strand
AGATCGGCGATGGCACACGCCGACGATTTGGCGCCGGGGACATTCTGTTAGCTGAGGACACCACCGGTCAGGGCCACATCAGCCGCGCTGTGGATGGCCAGCCGCGCCGCTCGCTGTTCATCACTCTTGATTAACCAATGACACGATCATAAGGACACCCTATTTGTGAGCACCTCCATCAATGCCATCGTGGCCAACAAGGACGCCACCGGCAAATTTTCAGCCGGCCTGAGTACCCTGAATCTCGCCGACTTGCCCGACGAAGACGTGCTGGTCGATATCGAGTTTTCAACGGTCAATTACAAAGACGGCCTGGCGGTCACCAATACCTTCCCGATCTGCAGCAAGTTCCCGATGGTGTGTGGCATCGACCTGGCCGGCACGGTGGTCGAGTCGAAATCCTCGTTATGGCAAGCCGGTGACCGCGTACTGGTGAACGGCTACGGCCTGTCGGAGCGCCACTGGGGCGCTTACGCCCAGAAGCAGCGTATCAATCCCGACTTCCTGGTGCGTATCCCCAAAGAATTTTCCAGCGAGTTGGCGATGGCGATAGGTACCGCTGGCTATACCTCGATGCTGGCGGTCAACGCCATTCGTGATCACGGCACACGACCGGCCGACGGCCCGGTATTGGTGACCGGCGGCGCCGGTGGTGTGGGCTCAGTGGCCATCATGCTGCTGGCCAGGCTCGGTTACGACGTGGTGGCCAGTACCGGCCGCCCGCAAACCGCCGACTACCTCAAGAGTCTCGGTGCCAAAGACACCGTGCCACGTAGCGAACTGGCACGTGCTGCCAAACCCCTGGAAAAAGAACAGTGGGCGGCGTGTGTTGATAGCGTCGGTTCTACCACCCTCGCCACGGTCCTCGCGCAGTTGCGTTATAACGGTGTAGTGGCCGCCTGTGGTCTTGCCGGCGGTGGTGATCTGCCGAGCACGGTAATGCCATTCCTGCTGCGCAATGCGCGTCTGCAAGGCATCGATTCAGTCATGGCGCCGATGGCGGCGCGCCAACGTGCGTGGGACGATCTGGCAGAACTCATCGATCCGGCGCAGCTGCGCAGTATTTACAGTATCGAACCACTGGCACGGGTGCCGGCGCTCTGCGCGGCGATTCTGCGCGGTGAGATCCGCGGCCGCGTTGTCATCGACGTCAATCAATAATTTCAGCCGTAACAACGAAGAACACAGAGGAACACCCCATGGGAGACGTAGTCAGCTATAACCGCGAAGGCGATATCGCTTACATCACAATTGATAGCCCGCCGGTCAACGCCTTGTCGCTGCCGGTACGCGCCGGCCTGCAGAACTGCGTGCGCAAGTTTGTCGCTGATAAAGATGCCAAGGCTGCCATTCTGATCTGCGCCGGCCGCACCTTTATTGCCGGCGCCGACATCACGGAATTTGATAAACCACGACAGGATCCGTGGCTGCCGGAAGTTATCGAGGAAATGGAAGCCTCGCCAAAAATCATCATCGCCGCCATTCATGGCACCGCCCTGGGCGGTGGTCTCGAAACGGCAATGGGGTGCCACTACCGTGTAGCGGTGCCGTCGGCCAAGCTCGGCCTGCCGGAAGTCACCCTGGGCCTGTTGCCCGGTGCGACGGGCACGCAGCGGCTGCCACGCTTGATTGGCGCCAAGGCTGCGCTGGATGCAATGGTCAGCGGCAAGCCGATGTCGGCCAAGGCTGCGGCGGCCGGCGGCGCGATTGATCATCTGCTCGCCGATGAAGATCTGAAGGGTGGGGCGACGGCCTATGCCAAAAAGCTGATTGCCGATGGCGCCGAGCCCCGTCGTATTCGTGACATGGCGGTCGATAAAACCGGCGTTGATGCGGAGTTTTTCGCTAATTACCGTAAAGAAGCGGCACGCAGTGCGCGTGGTTTTTTTGCGCCGGAACAGATCATCAAATGTGTCGAAGCGGCGGTGAACCTGCCCTACGCCGATGCGGTCAAGCGTGAAGGCGAGCTTTTTATGGAGTGCATGACTTCGCCCCATTCCCGCGCGCAGCGCCACTTGTTTTTCGCTGAACGCGCGACCGCCAAAGTGCCGGATGTGCCGGCCTCCACCAAGCTGCGAGACATCAAGAAGGTCGCCGTGCTCGGCGGTGGCACCATGGGCGGCGGTATCGCGATGAATTTCGCCAATGTCGGTATTGCGGTGGTGCTGAAAGAAATCAACCAGGCGGCGCTTGACCGGGGCTTGGGGATCATCAAGGGCAACTACGAAAACACCTTGAAAAAGGGGCGCTTGAGCCAGGCTGAGTTCGACAAATGTATGTCGCTGATCAGCGGTACCGTCGATTACAGCGGCATCGGCGATTGCGATCTGATTGTCGAAGCTGTGTTTGAGAACATGGCGCTCAAAAAAGAGATTTTTGCAGAGCTCGACAAGGTCGCCAAGCCCGGCGCGATCCTGGCCAGCAATACCTCGACTCTAGACGTCGATGAAATCGCGGCCGCCACCAAACGCCCGCAGGATGTTATCGGCTGGCACTTTTTTGCCCCCGCCAATGTCATGACCCTGCTCGAAATCGTGCGCGGTGCCAAGACCGCTCATGATGTCATCGCTACCTCCATGGCAATGGCCAAGACCATACGCAAGCAGGCGGTGCTGGTGCGGGTGTGTTTTGGTTTTGTTGGCAACCGCATGTTCTTCCCCTATGTTCGTGAAGCGCAGCGCATGATCCTGGAAGGCAATGCGCCGGAGTACATCGACAAAGCAGCCTTTGATTGGGGTATGGCGATGGGGCCCAACGGTGTATCAGACCTGTCGGGGCTGGACGTGCTGGACAAGGTCAACAACGAGTGGAAAGAAAAGCCCAATGACCCGGCCTATTGCCGCATGGTGGCCAAGCTGACCGAGATGGGTCGCCTTGGCCAGAAGACCAACGCGGGCATATTCAAGTATGTTGATCGTAAGCCGGTGCCCGATCCGGAAGTGGCGGCACTCGCCAAGTCTGAGGCCGAACGACTCGGTGTGCCGCAGTTGGCAGTGACGCCGGAAGAAGTGATCGAGCGTTTGCTGTTTTCGATGGTGAATGAAGGTGCGCTGATCCTGGCGGAAGGGATCGCCACCCGACCGAGTGATATCGACGTAGTTTTTGTCCATGGTTATGGCATGCCACGCTACCGTGGTGGCCCCATGCAGTATGCCGACGAACTGGGCTTGAAAGCTGTTGTTGCGGGTATGGAGAAGTACCGCAAACGCTACGGCGATCTGTACTGGACCCCGGCGCCGTTGTTGCAGGAGCTGGCTGATGCCGGTTCCTCATTTGGTGCGTGGGCCGCAAAGCGCGAAGGTTAAAACCCCAGGTGTGGCCGGTCGCGTGCAATGCGCGACCGGCGTTGGGGCGCTAGTAAAGCGCGCGAGCTCCCGTTGTTTTCCCACAGAGCTTAGGGCTCGCGCGGTACCGTGGCATTCTTGCGGGCATGGCAGTCATCTGGAGGAACACAATTCTTTTCGATTTTTGAGTAGCAGTTCTAGGCCAGCATTGAGGTACGTCTCGACGGCAATATCACACAATGCACGGTGAAAATGCTTTAGCGCCACGCTTAACTTTCGAGCTTTTTTACGTGCCGGAAAATGGTGCGACCTTCAGTCAGTATCCGATTCTGTGGAGCAGCAGCAGCGAACTGGCTGGCGGTACAGGGGCGATCACGCCACGCAGTCTGGTGGGCGAATTCACCTTCGAATACGAACAGCCTTTTATTCTGTATGGGAGCCTGCGCGCCCTGGTCGCCGGCAACGCTACCATCGACGTCTATCACAGTGCTCGTGTAGTTGATCTGGTTTTTCCCAGCGCGGCGCAGGTCAGCAACGACGGTGGCGCGCGTGCGCGCGCGGCCCTGCACGTCAATGGCGTGCCGGAGCCGACGAGCCTGGCCGTGACGCTGGTGGCTTTGATGTTCCTGGTTTGGCCGCCCTTACGACGAAATCAAATATAGCCGCTCGCCCGCGCGCTGATCTGTCACACAGCTGTCGGGCGGGACATGACGCGTAACACGATGCTGACGGTGGTGCGCAGGTTCTGCAGTCCGAACAGTGCGACGCGTCCGCGCTGTGTGGCGCGATGCGCGTGGGGTGTCATAACAAGCAACGCTGCGATGTCTGCGGGCGTATTCAAGTCGACCGGATATTCAATAATCTGCTCGTGTTTCACTCGCCAACCCCGGCTCATGGCTGCTTGAGGAAGCACAGGGTGGTGCTGTTGCACCTGGGGATAAATCAGCTCGCGCAACTCCAGCAGGTGTCCGGCACCGGCGTCGGCCAGCAGCACACATCCGTCCGCTGCGAGCACAGCTTCGAAGGCTGCCCAATGGGGGAAGCCGAACAAACTAAGAATGAGGTCGATACTGGCGGCGGGGAAGGGTGGCTGGCGGTTGCTGGCAACAAACCAGGTCACCTCCGGAGTGCGCCGTGCGGCGGCGCGCACGGCGTATTTGGAAATATCAAAACCCGCCGCGGACAGCGCCCCCGGTCCGCCGCAGGCACGCGCCGCAGCGACCAGCTGCGCGAGGTAATAACCCTCTCCACAACCCGCGTCTGCCACGCGCAGAGCCCGATGCTCAGCGCTGGCACTTATCATGGGAGCGACGATGCTAAACACAGATTGCACCAGTGGTGCAAATATCCCGCTATCGAGTACTCGACGACGGGCTGCGACCATCGCCTGATCATCACCGGGTTGGCGCGAGGCTTTGTGCTGCACGGGAAGTAAATTCAAATAACCTTCGCGGGCGCGGTCAAATCGATGACCTGCGCTGCAAAGCGCAGCGTCGGTAGAGATCGCGAGCAAGTGGCCGTCGAGCGGGCAGACTAAATTGTGATTAGCCTCGACCTTCATGCGTGCCACATCGTGTGCTGGCGCTTGCCGCCAATGGCGCCTGCGTGCAAGCGTTCAGGCCGTGGCTGAGGCACTCAAACCGAGCTCATCAACCATCGCATCACGCATCATAAATTTCTGAATCTTGCCGGTTACTGTCAAGGGGAAGCTCTCAACAAAACGCACATAGGCCGGGATCTTGTAGTGGGCGATCTGACCTGCGCAAAACGCGCGAATATCTTCGACCGACGCGCTCTCGCCGTCGCGCAGTTTTATCCACACCGCCACGGCCTCACCGAAACGCGGGTCGGGCACACCAAAAGCGGCGACGTCCTGAATTTTGGGATGACGGAACAAATATTCTTCGATTTCGCGTGGGTACACATTTTCGCCGCCACGAATGATCATGTCCTTCACGCGCCCGACGATATTGCAGTAGCCCTCATCATCGAGGGTGGCAAGGTCACCGGTATGCATCCAACCCGCAGCGTCAATTGAGCCGGCAGTCTTTTCAGCATCGCCCCAGTAACCGCGCATGACACTGTAACCACGTGTGCACAATTCGCCGCGCTCACCTCGCCGGACCACACGGCCATCATCGCCAACGATTTTTACTTGCACATGGGGCAGCACGCGGCCGACGGTGGAGACACGTTTTTCCAGTGGATCGTCGGTACTGCTCTGAAAACTGACCGGGCTGGTCTCGGTCATGCCGTAGGCGATCGTCACCTCTTCCATGTGCATATCGGCACGTACCCGTTTCATGACTTCGATCGGGCAGGGCGCGCCGGCCATGATGCCCGTACGAAGAGTCGAAAAATCTGTCGCCGCAAAATCGGGGTGATCGAGCTCGCCAATGAACATGGTCGGCACGCCGTGCAGGGCGGTGCACTTCTCGCTTGTTACCGCGCGCAAGACCTCGCCCGCATCAAAACCTTCGCCGGGGAAGATCATCGCTGCGCCATGGCTGACGCAGGTGAGCACGCTCATGACCATGCCAAAACAATGATAGAGCGGCACCGGAATGCACAGCCTGTCGCGCTCGCTGAAACCCATGGCCTGCCCGACAAAAAAGCCGTTATTGACCACGTTGAAGTGGGTCAACGTGGCGCCCTTGGGATTGCCGGTGGTGCCACTGGTGAACTGAATATTGATTGGGTCGTCGGGATCAAGTGACGCGGCGATGGACGTCAAACGTGCGTGGCTGGCAGCAGTCGCAGCGGGGCTTATGTCGGCAAAGCGGAACATGCCGTTGATGGGGTGGTCGGCCATGCAGATCACTGAGCGCAGATGGGGCAGGCGCTGCGCCTGCAGTTGTCCGGCGCTGGCGCTGTCCAACTCCGGTGCGAGCGCGCGCATCATGCCCACGTAGTCGCTGCTCTTGAAGCGCTCCGCAATGACCAGGGCTTTGCACCGCACCTGATTCAAAGCATAGTCAAGCTCATGGAGTCGGTAAGCCGGATTGATATTGACCAGAATCAAGCCAGCTTTGGCCGTGGCAAATTGTGTCAGCACCCACTCAGCGCGATTGGGCGACCAGATACCGATACGCTCGCCAGGCTCAAGATCGAGCGTTAACAGTCCGGCCGCGAGTTCATCGACAGCGGCGTTCAGGGCGCGATAATCCATGCGCACGGCCTGCTGACAGGCCACCAGCGCCTCGCGCGCGGGCCAGCGGGTTGCGGCCTGCTCCAGAATCTGCCCGACGGTCAAAAACAGCAGCGGCTGTGGTGACCCGCCGCTCACAAAGCTCGGTGCACGATTGGTCATCGGCGCTCTCCCCAGTGAATATGGTTTGTTATTGTTGGCCGAGCTTGCTGCGCACACTGTCTATCTTGTCCTGCATGCTTTGGTGGCGATCGGTGCGCGTACCCACTTTCAAGGATGTAAATACCCGCGGTGCGCCCATGGCATGGACCCGTTCATGGCATTGTTTGACCACCGCGAATACTGCATCCCAGTCACCTTCGATGACGGTGCCATAGGGATGCAACTGCGCGCTCAAGCCGGCGGCTTCGATGATGCGTTCACACTCGGCGATGTATAACGAGACCGACACGCCCACGCCTATGGGCACTACGCAGAGGTCGACCATTACCTGCATTTCAGAACTCCAGGTTGCGCGGCGTGCGTGGGAAGGGGATGACATCGCGAATGTTGGCAACGCCAGTGACAAACATTAGGAAACGCTCAAAACCCAGGCCAAAACCGGCATGGGGCACACTGCCATAGCGCCGGGTGTCGAGATACCACCAATAATCTTTTTCATCGAAACCGAGTTGACTAATACGCGCGCGCAATTCATCCAGGCGCTCTTCGCGCGCGCTGCCACCGATGAGTTCGCCAACCTGCGGAATGAGCAGATCCATGGCCGCAACGGTGCGACCATCGTCATTGCAGCGCATGTAAAAGGCTTTGATTTCACGCGGCCAGTTGTAGACAAAAACCGGGCCCTTGAAATGCTCCTCGGTTAGAAAGCGTTCGTGTTCCGATTGCAAGTCATGCCCCCATTGGGGAGGGTATTCAAAGGTGCGGCCGGATTTCTGCAAAATCTCGATGGCGTCGGTGTAGGTCAAGCGCACAAATTCACTGTTCAGAACCTGGTCGAGACGCGCGAGCAGGGTGGTGTCAACAAAACGCGCGAACAAGTCCAGATCTGCAGCACAATCCTCGCGCACAAAGCTCAGCAACTCACGCACCATGTCTTCAGCAAGCTGCATATCATCGTGAATGTCGGCAAAAGCGATTTCCGGCTCAATCATCCAGAACTCAGCCATATGCCTGCTGGTATTGGAATTTTCAGCGCGAAAAGTCGGGCCAAAGGTATAGACCTTGGAAAGTGCCAGACAGTAGGTCTCAACCGACAATTGACCTGACACCGTCAAGTGCGCCTCTTTACCGAAAAAATCATCTGCTGCACTCGGCGCGGATGTACCGGCACTGCGGTAAGGGTCCAGCGTCGTGACACGGAACATCTCTCCGGCGCCTTCGCAATCGGAGCCGGTGATGATCGGCGTGTGAATGTAATGGAAGCCGCGCCGCTGAAAAAACTGGTGGACTGCGAAAGACAGGCGCGAACGGATACGGGTCAACGCGCTGTATTTGTTGGTGCGTGCGCGCAAATGGGCAATAGAACGCAGGAACTCGTCGGAGTGGCGTTTTTTCTGCAGTGGATAATCGTCATCGCAGTGGCCGACCACGGTCAGAAGATTGGCCTTCAACTCCCAGCGTTGCCCCTTGCCCGGGGACTCCACCAGCTCGCCGTGGGCCGCGATCGCGGTGCCGGTGTTAATGGCGCCAATGTTGTCGTAACCAAGCGTGGTGGCATCTATAAAAACCTGCAGATTGGCCAGGCACGAGCCATCGTTCAATTCTATGAAAGCAAATTCCTTGGACTCGCGTTTAGTCCGCACCCAGCCGGCGACGACGACATCGCTGTGAGCGCTGGTCGCGGCCAGCAGTTCGATGCAGGGCACGCGCCCCGGGAAAGCAGCCATGGTATTTACTCGTCGGGGTCGTAACTGAGGTTAGGTGCCAGCCAGCGTTCGGCTTCGGTGATGCTCATGGCTTTGCGCTCAGCGTAGTCGGCGACCTGGTCACGACCGATCTTGCCGACGCCGAAATAGCGCGAACCCGGATGGGAAAAATACCAGCCGCAGACGGAGGCCGCAGGGTCCATGGCGAAGTTGTCGGTCAGGCTGATACCCGTGTTGCGCTCGGCATCAAGCAATTGCCATAACAGGCGCTTTTCAGTGTGATCAGGGCAGGCTGGATAACCTGGCGCAGGACGAATGCCACGATAACCCTCTGCAATCAGCTCGTCGTTGGCGAGTTTTTCGTCACGTGCGTAGCCCCATAACTCCTTGCGCACACGCTGATGCAGGCACTCAGCGAAGGCCTCCGCAAGTCGGTCGGCGAGAGCCTTGGCCATGATGGCGTTATAGTCGTCATGTTCGTCTTCGTAACGTTTCACAATTGCGCCAAGACCGATGCCGGTGGTCACTGCAAACGCACCCATGTAGTCCTGCACGGCGCTTTGTTGCGGAGCGAGGAAATCAGCCAGCGCAAAATTCGGTTGGCCATCGGCTTTGCGCCCCTGTTGGCGCAGGGAATGCACCACTGCCAACGCAGCCTCACGACTATCGTCGGCATAAACGGCGATGTCTTCGCTGTTGATGGCATTGGCCGGAAACAGGCCGACCACCGCGCGGGCGGTGAGTTGGCGATTTTTGACGATGTCGTCGAGCATCGCCGTGGCATCGGCAAATAGGTGTCGCGCATGTTCGCCCACCACCGCATCATCGAGAATGCGCGGATATTTGCCGGCCAGTTGCCAGGTCATAAAAAACGGCGTCCAGTCGATAAAGGGCACCAACTCCGCCAGCGGGTAATCGCCATACACGTGGATGCCGGGTTTTTCTGGCGCGCGCGACTCGTGGGCCCGCCAATCCGTGGTGAGGCGATTGGCGCGCGCATCGGACAGCGGCACAAGCAGGGTCGTGCCCTGTCGTTCGGCATGGCGGGCGCGCACCGTCGCGTATTCGTCAGCAATTTTGGCGACGAAGCCGGCACGCAGGTCGCGACTCAACAAATTCGATACCACACCCACAGCGCGGGATGCGTCCTTCACATGGACGGTTGCACCACGATAAGCGGGCGCAACCTTGACCGCGGTATGGGTGCGCGAGGTGGTCGCGCCGCCGATCAGCAGAGGCACATCCATGCCACGCTTCTGCATCTCGCGCGCAACCAGCACCATCTCCTCAAGCGAGGGGGTAATCAAGCCAGACAAGCCAACCACGTCGGCATTTTCACGCTCGGCGGTGTCGAGAATATCTTTCATAGGCACCATCACACCCAGATCGATAACTTCAAAGTTATTGCATTGAAGAACCACCCCGACGATGTTCTTGCCAATGTCATGGACGTCGCCTTTGACGGTTGCCAACACGATTTTAGCCAGGGCGCGGGTGTCGCCCGCAGCTTTTTTTTCCTCCTCGATGAAGGGAATGAGGTGCGCTACGGCACGTTTCATGACGCGCGCACTCTTTACTACCTGGGGCAGGAACATCTTGCCCGCGCCAAACAAATCACCAACTACACCCATGCCGTCCATCAGCGGGCCTTCGATGACTTTAAGTGGGTGGTCGAACAAGTGACGGGCTTCTTCCGTATCTGCGACGATGAAATCGGCGATGCCACGCACCAAGGCATGGGTGATGCGATCGGTAACGGGCGCATCGCGCCACGCCAGATCCCGCTCCACTTCGCGGGCTTCGCCGGACACGGTGCGGGCGAAATCTATGAGGCGATCGGTGGCGCCATCATCTCGATTGAGCAGCACATCTTCAATGTGGCGTAACAGTTGGGGTTCAATTTCCTGATAAATGCCCAATTGCCCGGCGTTGACGATCGCCATATCGAGGCCAGCCTGAATGCCGTGATAAAGAAACGCCGAATGCATGCCTTCACGCACCGGATTGTTGCCACGAAACGAAAAAGACACGTTACTCAAGCCACCACTGACCAGGGCATGGGGCAGCTTCTGCTTGATCAAGCGACTGGCTGCAAAAAACGCGCGCGCGTAGTCGTTGTGTTCGGCGATGCCGGTCGCAACGGTGAGCACGTTAGGATCGAAAATGATGTCTTCGGGTGGGAATCCGGCCTGCTCGGTCAGCAACTGATAGGATCGCGAGCAGATTTCGAACTTGCGCTCGCTGGTGTCGGCCTGGCCGCGTTCGTCAAAGGCCATGACTACTACGGCGGCGCCATACCGGCGCACCAGGCGCGCTTGTTCGAGAAATTTATCCTCGCCTTCCTTGAGGCTGATGGAGTTCACAATGCCCTTGCCCTGCAGACAGCGCAGGCCCGCTTCGAGCACTTCCCATTTGGACGAATCGATCATCACCGGCACCCGGCTGATGTCTGGATCCGAAGCACACAAGGCCAGAAAGCGCTTCATCAAGGCCACTGAATCCAACATGCCTTCGTCCATGTTGATGTCGATGACCTGCGCGCCGCTCTCGACCTGTTGGCGTGCAACTTCCACCGCTGCCTCGAGGTCGCCGTCTTTAATCAAACGCGAGAATTTCGGACTACCCGTGACGTTGGTACGTTCACCGACATTAATAAAGCCGCGCTCGGGCGTGATGTTGAGCGGTTCCAAACCACTTAATCGACACACCCGACTCAGTTCGGGGATGCGTCGTGGTGGTTTATTGGCCACCGCCTGGGCAATGGCACGGATGTGCTCAGGCGTGGTACCGCAGCAGCCACCCACGATATTCACCAGACCACTGGCCGCAAAGTCACCGACGATGCCTGCCATGTAACTGGCGGTTTCGTCGTACTCGCCAAACTCATTGGGCAACCCGGCATTGGGATGCACACTGACGTGGGTGCCGGACACGCGCGACAGTTCTTCGATGTACTGACGTAGATCGGCGGCGCCCAGGGCGCAATTCAGGCCGATGGCGATGGGCTCGGCATGACGCACCGAATTCCAGAATGCTTCCGTGGTCTGGCCCGTGAGCGTGCGTCCGCTCTTGTCGGTGATCGTCCCGGAAATCATCAATGGCAAATCAAGACCGTGGTCGGCAAGACACTCACGCGCGGCGTAAATCGCGGCCTTGGCATTGAGCGTGTCGAATATGGTCTCGATCAGCAGCAGATCAACACCACCTTCAATCAGCGCGCTGGTTGCTTCGTAATAAGCCGCGCGCAGCGTTTCAAAGTCGATATTGCGAAAGCCGGGATCGTTAACGTCGGGCGAAACCGAGGCAGTGCGGTTGGTTGGCCCCAGTACACCCGCGACGAATTTGGGCGCGAGATCACCGCTCGAAGCGCGGTAATGCGCAATGGCATCGCGCGCAACCTGCGCGGCGGCGATATTGAGATCGCGCACGATATGTTCCAGACCGTAGTCGGACTGCGAGATGCTGGTGGCGTTAAAACTATTGGTCTCAACGATATCGGCGCCGACGTTGAGGAACGACAGGTGAATGCCTTTGATAAGTTTTGGCTGGGTCAGACACAGCAGGTCGTTATTACCCTTCAGATCGCGACCGTGGTCAGCAAAGCGGGTGCCGCGAAAATGCGCCTCGTCGAGGCGATGCTTCTGAATCATAGTGCCCATGGCACCGTCGAGAACGGCGATCTTGCGCGCCAGAAGCTCGTGGAAGGCGGAGGATTTTTGCATGTGTCTACCGATAAAAAAGCGCGGTGAATAGTCTACCTGCAGCGCGGGGGGCCTTCACGCCGTCTGCGCCGATCCGTGACGCAGCGGGCGCAGACGGATTAAACGCCGCTGCCAGGCGAACAGCAGCGCCAAAGCGACGATCAGCAGGCCGTGTACCGGCCACATGCCCAACTGCGGCGCGATCACCCCCTTCAAAAGCAGTGCGCGGCCGACGCCCAGCAGATTTGTATAGGCAAAATAAGCTGCCACCGCAGTGATCATGCCGAGGTACCAATGTCCACGCCGACCGCTTACGCCGATTAAAAAAGCCAGCGCCGGACACAATAGGGTGCATATCGGCAGGCTGAAGCGCGACTGCAGCTCTACGCCATAGTAGAACTCATCGTGTTTGAGCAGGTCGGCGCTAGCCACAAAACCGATGTGGTCGTTGAAGTTGGTCGGATCAGGCGCCTCGATACGCACGCCATAACGGGAAAAGTCCGTGATGACAAAATCGAGCTGACCGGGTTCACCAGCATAACTTATACCCTGTTCGAAAACCGCAAAGCGGCCGCGGGCGCGCCTGTCAAACTCGATTGAGGCGCGCTCGGCGCGCAGCGTGCCCGCGCGGCCGGCATCGCTTTTTTTGTCGCGCGAATGCACAAAAGCCTGTTCCAGATAGCGGCCATCAGCGCTAATGGCGGCGGCGTAAAACACCCGCCGACCACCGGACAGATCGCGGAACTGGCCAGCCTTGACACCGGCGATGGTCGCCTCGTTTTCTGTGATTTCTTTTAATTCACGCAGATAGTGCTCGGCCTGTGGCCCGACCACGAGTGTTATCAACGCCACCGCCGAGCCAGCCGCCAAGCCCAAACCAAACAGCGGTTTGAGCAATGCTTGGTGATTCATGCCGGCTGCGCGCATGACCACCCACTCAGAACTGAGTTGTAGACGGGTCGTGGCGGCAAAAGTACCCAGGAATAACGACATCGGTAATAAATCTTTTAACGACACCAGCATTTTCAGGCCAACCATGCGCACGATGTGCTGCGGTGCTACCTTGCCCGCCGCCGCATCGCCCAGCGCTGCGGCGAGGCGCATGGTCAGGTACAGCACCAGCAAGCCGCCGACGATGGCGGCGGTAATCTTGATAGCTTCGCGGATGAAATAGCGCGCCAGGATCACGGCGTGTCGCTCGCCTGCTGCTCGCGTTTAAGCAGATGCAGATTGCGGAAGTAAATAATGCCGTTCGGTAGTTGGCTCACGATGAAAACGGGATCGCGGCGGTAGAGTGCATAACTCAGCAATACCACGCTGCCGGCGATGCTTAAGTACCAGAATGTCAGCGGGATCACACTGCGTTTTGCCCGCTCGCTGGCCAACCACTGCACTACCCAGCGCGAAAAAAACAGCAGATTGCCGCACATGCCAACCGTGATCCAAGCCTGCTCAGCGCTCATGACGCAACTCCTCGACAGCCGTCAAATCAAACGCCCTGCGCTTGAGCCACATGACACCCAACAGATCGACAATGCCTACCCACAAACGATTCCATACACCGTATTTTGATACACCATGAAGCCGTGCCCGGTGTGATACGGCGATGGAGCAGATGATGGCGCCATCGCGGCGCATCAGCGCTGGTAAGAAGCGGTGCATATGGTCGAAACGCGGCAGCTTCAGAAATGCCTGACGTTGCATGATCTTCAGTCCGCAGCCGGTATCGGGGGTGTCATCGCCCAGCATGCGTGAACGCACGCCGTTGGCAATACGTGAAGACAGTAAGCGCAGCCCGCTATCACGGCGTTTTTGCCGATGGCCGCAAATCAACAGGGGTGGATGGGCGACCTCAAGCTCGCGCAGCAGCCGCGGAATGTCCAGTGGATCGTTCTGGCCGTCACCGTCCAAGGTGATAACCCATTCGCCGCGCGCTGCATCTATGGCGCTGCATAAGGCTGCGCTTTGGCCGCGATTGTTTTTGTGAGCAATCACGCGCACGTGCGGGTCGCTCGCGCAGCGCAGCAGATGCGCCAGGGTGCTATCGCTGCTGGCATCGTCGATTGCGACCACCTCATAGCTTCCCAGCGGCACCATGACCGCGTGGATTTCGGCGAGCAGTGGCGCGACGTTCGCCTCTTCATTAAAAAACGGCACCACCACGGAATAGCGCGGAAGAGCGGGTAGTGAGGCAGTGTTGAGGATCATGGAATGCTGGTTGGCCGCCGGGAAAAAGGCGCGCATTGGGGCCAGCGCGCAGAGCGCGAATTCTAACAGGCATCCCCGGCCGACACAGCGCAGCCACGCCGTTTTTGACACAGTGCAATGGCACACCCAGAATGCTTGCCCGCATCATTACAGGGTCACCCCATGGGCAACCGACTTTCGAAAATCTACACCCGCACCGGCGACGCCGGCACGACAGGCCTCGGTGATGGCTCGCGGGTTGCCAAAATCAGCGCACGCATGCACGCCATCGGCGAAGTGGATGAGCTCAACTGTAACCTCGGCTTGCTGCTCGCCGAACCGCTGCGCCCCGATATGCATGCGTTATTTCTCGACATTCAGCACGATCTGTTCGACCTGGGCGGCGAACTTTCCATTCCCGACAGCACCTTCATCCAGCAAAGTGCCGTGGCCAAACTTGAGCAGGCCATCGACCTGTATAACGAGGCGCTACCACCACTTAAGGAGTTTGTGCTGCCAGGCGGTAGCCGCGCGGCGGCGGTTTGCCATATGGCACGTGCGGTTTGTCGGCGGGTCGAGCGCGCCGTGCTGGAGTTGGCGGCCGGTGAGAGCGTCAACGCCCAGACCTCAACCTTCCTCAATCGGCTGTCCGATCTGTTATTTGTTTGTGCACGGGTCATTGCGCGGGATTCGGGCGCGGGTGAGGTGATGTGGTCACGCAAACGCGGTTAGTGTTTGAAGCGGCGGCCCAACGGGGCGGCCGGAGGTTTAGGCCTGCACGCGGGGTGCAACGACGCTTTTAGCGTTCTGCTAGACTCCCGCTCCTTTTTTTCGTCTGGACTTAAGGTCCCGCTCACGAGGTTCACTTTGATGAAAGTTGCTTGCATCGATTTCGAAGGCGTTCTCGTCCCCGAAATCTGGGTCAGCCTGGCAGAACGCACAGGCATAACGGAATTACGCGTCACAACTCGCGATATTCCCGATTACGATGAGCTTATGAGCCTGCGACTCAAAATCATGAGTGACCGCGGCCTGCGCTACGCCGACATCAAAGCCGCCGCCGGATCCCTTGAGCCGCTGCCCGGCGCGGCACAATTCCTCACCTGGTTACGTAGCAATTATCAGGTTGTAATCATATCCGACACTTTCCACGAGCTGGCAGCACCGCTGGTGGCCAAGCTGCAGTATCCAATGATTCTGTGTCATCAACTGAAGGTGGACGCTAACGACCACGTGGTTGGTTACACCCTGCGTCAGACCGATCCCAAGCGGCATTCGGTCCTGGCGTTCCAGTCTTTGAACTACCAGGTGGTCGCAACGGGCGACTCCTATAACGACATCAGCATGCTGCGCACCGCCAATGCCGGCATGCTGTTCCAGCCCTCAGAAAAAGTGACACGCGATCACCCCGACCTGGCGGTGGCCAAGGACTACACCGAGTTGCAGGCCATGTTCGCCGCCCACCTTTAAGCGAGCTTAATGGGCGCCCGCCGCGCATGCCGTGTGCGGGCGCGAAGCTGGCGCGAGCGCCGACAAACGCCACTGCGGCAGGGCCCAGACCAGCAGTTGCTCAGCAGCAGCGCCTCGCAGTTCGGCCGGGGGCGCCAGGCCCAGAAACGCCAATGCTTCAAACAGCGCGCGGTGCGTATTGCCGGCGTCTATCGCCGGGGCGTAAGTCTGTTTACTCAGTTTGGCACCGTCTGCATCCAGCACCACAGGTAGATGGGCGTAACGCGGGGTGGGCAAGCCCAATAGGCGTTGCAGGTGGACCTGGCGCGGCGTGGATTCCAATAGATCACTGCCGCGCGTGATCTGCGTCACCCCCGACCAGGCATCGTCAACGACGGCCGCCAGATGGTAGGCAAAAATGCCGTCTGCGCGCCGCACCACAAAATCCCCACAGTGCTGCGCCAGGTTCTGCACATAAGCACCTTGTACGCAGTCGGCGATGCAAATCGGCTGGTCATCAACCCGTACGCGCCATGCACCTGCGTTGGCCGAGCCATTGCCCGCGCGGCAGGTGCCGGGATAGGGGCCAACACCGATATCCTTTCGCGAACAGTGGCACACATAAAGCTTCCCAAGCGCTGTCAACTGAGCGAGGGCCTGGGCATACGCCTCGCTGCGCGCACTCTGGTAAACCACTGCGCCGTCCCAAAACAAGGCCAGGGTTTCCAACGTGATGAGGATGCGCTCCGCGGCGCCCGCTTCGATGCGCGGCGGGTCGAGGTCATCGATACGCAATAACCAACGCCCACCCTGCGCCCGCACGTCCAAAAAACTCGCCACCGCGCTCACCACCGATCCGAAGTGAAGAGGACCGGTGGGTGAAGGTGCAAAACGGCCGACAACCGCTGTCATGGCCTAACCCGCTCTCGCCGCGCAAAGCGTGCGCAATACATCGCCGTTGCGCCCGCCACACCGGCCGGCATCACGAAAAAATTCACCACCGGGATCAGGGTCAGTACCGACAGCGTCAGGCCGAAGCCCAGGGCCATCAACCGCTCGCCGCGGATAAGCTCTGCTGCGGCCGGAAATAACTGGCCGTGGTTGCCGAGCGGACAATCGAGATATTCGATGGTCAGCATCCACGCGCCAAACAACAGCCATAGCGGGGCTGCGAGCAGATTGAGGCCGGGAATAACGCTCAGGATCAGTAAGGGTAGTGCTCGCCAGGCGAAGAAAAAAAGCTTGGCTACGGCCGCGGCCAGGGCGCGTCCACTTTCTGCGGTGAGTCTAGTCCAACTAAAGCGCAGCACCGCTTGAGGTTGGGCAAGATGACGCTCCACCGCTTCGGCCAGCAGGCCGTTAAATGGGCTGGCCAGCACATTGGCAACCAGCGTGAAGGTAAAAAACACAACCGCCGCTGCCAGCGTGCCGAAGACCAGCCACACTAGCCATAACGCCCAGTCGGGCCAGCCCAGCCCAAAGCGTTCAATTGTCAGCTGCAACAAACGGCCGAAACCCGCGAGGGCGCCTGCGAATACCAGCACGTTTACCAACAGCGGTCCGATCACAAAGCGGCGCAGCCCCGGTTGGAGCAGCAGCTTGCAGCCGCGCAGCGCGTAACCGACGCCAGCGGCAAAGCCAATGCTCATTATCTGGGCAGTACACTGGCCGGGCCGGGCTGCCAGCCAGCCTGACGGTGCTCTACGGTGATGGTTGGATAGGTGCCGCCGCGCACATTAAAGACCGCACTCAAACGCACAAAGCGAGGCGCGCACGCCGCCACAATGTCGTCGAGGATGGCATTGCTCACGGCCTCGTGGAACATGCCTTCGTTGCGGAATGACCAGATATAGAGCTTGAGCGATTTCAGCTCGACACAGGTGCGGTCAGCGATGTAATCGAGGGTCATTTCAGCGAAGTCCGGTTGACCGGTGACTGGACACAGACAGGTAAATTCCGGCAGGCGAATGCTGATTAGAAAATCCCGTTCGGGCTTGGGGTTGGGAAAGGTCTCGAGTCGTTTGTTGGCCTGCGTCGTCATGTCCATCCCGTTGCAAATTTTAAAGGCGTGCACAGCGCGAGAAGATGTTGAATAAGGACTGGCCAGCGGCGCGGCGCGCACTTTGTTAACTAAAAATTTAGCCATATTTTTCAATCGATTGAACCATAGATTCATGATCGTGGCGAGCGTTGTGCGCCGTGATCACGATGGAGTATGCTTCGCACCCATGCGTATCACCCGAATCAAAGTCGCGGGCTTTAAATCCTTCGTCGATCCCACCACCTTGACCCTCCCTGGCAACCTTACGGGCATCGTCGGCCCGAATGGTTGCGGCAAGTCGAACATCATCGACGCACTGTTGTGGGTCTTGGGTGAGAGTTCTGCCAAACATTTGCGCGGCGAGTCGATGGCCGATGTAATTTTCAACGGCTCGAACACCCGTAAGCCGGTGGGGCAAGCGACCGTCGAAATCGTCTTCGATAATTCCGACGGCACTATCGGCGGCCAGTACGCCGGCTTCGGTGAAATCTCGATCAAGCGCACGGTCAGTCGTGACGGTGTGTCGGCCTATCATTTGAATGGTGCGCGTTGCCGTCGCAAGGACGTAACCAATGCCTTTCTTGGCACCGGCATAGGTGCACGGGGTTACTCAGTTATCGAGCAAGGCATGATCTCGCGGGTCATTGAAGCCAAGCCCGAAGAGCTACGTGGTTTTCTCGAAGAAGCGGCCGGCATCTCCAAATATAAGGAACGTCGGCGCGAGACCGAAAATCGCATGGGCCATACCAGGGAGAATATGGCGCGTCTGACCGATATCCGCGACGAACTTGAGAAGCAGCTCAATCACCTGCAGCGTCAGGCGCGCGCCGCCGAACGCTACCAGGAACTCAAGGCCGATGAACGCAGAACGACAGCCCGTGGCCTGGCCGTGCGTTGGCGTGCGTTGAATGCAGAACACGGGCAGTGCCACCAACTCGCAGAGCTGCGCACTAACGAATTGGAAGCACAATTTGCTGGCCTGCGCGAGATCGAGGCGAGACAGGTCGCAACTCGCGACGCACAGCTGCTTGCTACTGACCAGTTTAATACCCTGCAAAGTGATTTTTATGCGCGCAGCGGCGAAATTGCGCGCCTGGAACAGGCGATCAAACATGCCGAGGAGCGCGAGCAATCCCTGACCCAGGACCTGCAGGATGCCGAGCAGAGCCTGACCAGACTCACCGAAGCTTTGACCAGCGATGGCAGCGCGCTAGCCGAGGTCAAAATCAGGCTGGCTGACATTGAGCCACGGTTTGAGACTCAGCGCAGCGCCGAACAGAGTGCGTTTGAGGCGGTGCGTGCGGTCGAGGCAGAACTCGATGCGTGGCAGCACACCTGGGA
>JAYUQF010000616.1:0-2496 GCA_043756885.1 Pseudomonadota bacterium | reverse complement strand
CTGCAGTTCGCCGAGTGCCTATTCGCTTCCTTTGACATTGCCCTTGAACAGAACTGCGGCACGCTCGCAAGATCCGACATGCGGCTTGGTGTCACCCGCTTCAAAATCCGACCTGTAAAACCTTGTCGATAGCGGTGATACCCACGACGAGATCCAAGGTCTTCTGCTCCAATGCCTGCGAGACACCTAACACCGCGATAGCGCGGTCACCACCCTTGGCGACCCCTACCTGCATACGCGAAATATTGATCCCCGCGCGACCCAGGATCTCGCCCAGCGCGCCGATCACACCCGGTTGGTCGGCATGTCGCGTGAACAGCAGGTGTCCTTCCAAAGCCGTTTCAACTTCGTAGTCGTTAACCCGCACCAAACGCGGATGGCGCTCATCAAACAGCGTGCCTTCCAGGCAAATCGTCTGCTTGCCATTCTTTGCCGTAATCCGCACCAGCGAAACATAGTCGCGTGAATCGGCTGAACTCACCTGCGTGAGTGTGATGCCCTGGCGGCGGGCCAGATGGATGGCATTAATCTGATTGACCGGCACTGCATGGTGTGCGCACAGAAGGCCCACCATGGCGGCGCTGGTGATGGGATGGGTATCGAGATTGGCCGCCGCGCCGAATACCCCGACTTCCACGGCACTCAGGGGCTCTTCCGACATAGCACACAGCAGGCGCCCGAGCTTACGGGCCAGATCCATATAGGGCTCAAGCTTGGCGAGCTTGTCCGGCGCCATGCTCGGCACATTAACCGCATTGATCACTTCGTTGCGGATCAAAAAGGCGGCTATCTGGTGTGCGATCTCAATGCCCACAGCAGTTTGGGCCTCGTGAGTTGAGGCGCCGAGATGGGGCGTGAACTGGATGCCAGTGGCTTTGAACAGGGGCGAGTCAGCAGGCGGCGGCTCCTGCTCAAACACATCGAGCGCGGCACCCGCCAGGTGGCCGCTCGCGATCAGTTCGATGAGGGCCACCTCGTCGACCAGTCCACCGCGAGCGCAGTTGATCACGCGCGCACCCTTCTTCATGGCAGTCAGCCGTTCGCGGCTGAGCAAACCGCGCGTGTCCTTGGTGACCGGGCAGTGCAGGCTGATGAAATCAGCACTGCTGATCAGCACCTCGAGGTCGACTTTCTCCACACCGTGTTCGCCAAAAGTGGCTTCCGTGACGAAGGGATCGAAGCCAATCACACGCATCTTCAGTCCGAGCGCACGCTCGGCAAACAAGCGGCCAATGGTGCCGAAACCGACGATGCCAACGGTTTTACCCGACACTTCGGTGCCGACCATGTTATTGCGTTCCCATTTGCCGGCACGTACCGAGGCGTCGGCGGCGGGCAAACCGCGGCACAAGGAAAACAGATGGGCGATCGCCAGTTCAGCCGTGGTCGTGGCATTGGCATCGGGTGTGTTCAAGACCACGATACCGCGCTCGGTGCAGGCGTCGAGGTCAACATTATCGACGCCGATACCGGCGCGACCGATGACCTTGACCTTGGTCGCGGCGGCCAACAACTCGCCTTTAATCTTGGTCGCACTGCGCACGATGATGGCATCGGCAGCGGCGGCGTGCGGTATGGCGTCGGCGACCGACAGACCGGCGGCAAAATCTATCTCGATTTCAGGGTACTGCTTGAGCGCAGCGACGCCCTCGGCCGACAACTCATCGGCAACAAAAACCTTGTACATATGATTACTCCGTCAGGCGCCGCTCAGGCGCCGGTATGCTTGGCAGCAAGTTCAGCGTAGGCCCAGTCGAGCCAGGGCAACAGGGCTGCGAGGTCGCTGGCCTCAACGGTCGCGCCACCCCATATGCGTAAGCCGGGCGGCGCATTGCGGTAACCATTGATGTCGTAGGCCACGCCCTCCTGGTCGAGCAGGGCCGACAATTTTTTGGTGAAATCAGCCTGCTCGTCCTCGCTTAATTTGAGGAACCAGTCGGCGACAATCTTCAAGCAGATAGACGTATTGGAACGCTCGGCCGGCTTGGCTGCGAGGAATTCCACCCACGGGGTTTTTGCGACCCATGCGGCCAGCACCGCGAGATTCTGTTGCGAGCGCGCGCACAGCGCGGTCAGACCGCCGATACCCGCCGCCCAGCGCAGTGCATCGAGATAATCCTCGACGCACAACATCGACGGCGTGTTGATGGTCGCGCCCTCAAACACCGCCTCATCGAGCTTGCCCTTCTTGGCCAGGCGAAACAGCTTGGGCAGGGGCCAGGGCGGTGTGTAAGTGGTGAGCCGTTGTGCGGCCCGTGGCGACAGGATGATCACGCCATGGGCACCCTCACCACCCAGCACTTTCTGCCAGGAAAAAGTCACGACATCGAGCTTGGGCCACGGCAGCTGCATCGCAAAGGCCGCCGAAGTCGCATCGCAGATGGTAAGTCCGGCACGGTCAGCGGGGATCCAGTCGCCATCGGGCAGCTTGACACCCGAGGTTGTGCCGTTCCACACGAACACCACGTCCTTATTAAAGTCGACCTGGGTCAGATC
>JAYUQF010000615.1:0-2497 GCA_043756885.1 Pseudomonadota bacterium | reverse complement strand
TGAGCTATCTACTCTTGCCACTAGTGCCGGTGTGGTGGCTGACACCCCCTGTCCTGTTTGCTGCCGGCTTTGGCTTCTACACCTTCCATAACACGATGCAGACCCGCGCCACTGAACTGGATCCCAATGCGCGCGGCACGGCGTTGGCCCTGTGGGTGTTCATGATTTTTCTGGGGCAGGGTTTGGGTGTGCTGGTGGTTGGCTGGATCATCGATGGTGTTGGTTATGGTGTCGCGTTTGCGCTGGCCGGCATCGGCGTGGCGGCGGTAGGCGCGTGGTTTTCGCGCCGTATGGGCACACTGACACCTGCCTGAGCGCTGCTGATGCAGCGCTCGGCAGAGGGCGCGGTTAGAGGTTGTCGCAGAAAAATTCGCAGGCGGCCGTACTGGTCTCGTCGAATTTTTCGACGTAGGCCTCGTAGTGGTCGGACTTGATGATCTTCAACTGCTTCGGCCCGGGCACCATGTTGTAGTGATCAAGGGCGATATCGGTTGGCGTGCAGGTGTCAAACTCCGAGACGATCATAAGCAGGGGTGTCGGGCTGATCAGTTTCATGTAGCCACTGACATCGTATTCGAGCATGTAGTCGATAGAGCGCAGGGTAACGCGGTTTTGCCAGGTCGATTTTTTGCCGTTGCCGGCATAACGATGGATGAAGTTATAGGTCTGATCACCGGGGAACAGGTGGGGTTCTGTCGGATCAAGTGTACACATCTTCATGTACTGGGACGGCTTGCCTTCGACGCGGCGTTGGCGATCTTCGTCCAGCATGGCCCGGAAAGCTTTCATCCCGACCACCGGCAGAAATTGCTGCAGGTTGCGCACACCGTTCATGAAGGGCACCTGGCTCACAACCGCTTTAACCCGTCGGTCCAGGGCCGCGACTGCACAGACTGTGCCGCCGGTGTAACTGGTGCCCCATACGCCGATGCGCTCGGCATCACATTCTTTCTGCATCTGCGCGAAAGTGATGGCACTGCGATAGTCGCGCATCTGGGCCACGGGATCGATGTCGGCGCGCGGTTTACCTTCCGATTCACCCAGGCAGCGGTTGTCGTAAACCACGACCGCTAGACCGGCCTTGCAGAACACATCGGCGTATTCGTCCAAGCCCATTTCTTTGACCCCGGAAAACCCGTGGGCCATGACCACCGTCGGAAACGGTGCTTTGCCCTTGGTGGGTTTGTACAGCCAGCCACGTAAGGTCAGCCCTTCGGATTTAAATTCGATGTCGCGACGCATTGTGTTCCCCTCGAGTTTGTTTATTTGATGAAGTCCGCCCGCCAAAGATAAACGCGAGGGCGGCGCGGGCGCCAGTGTTTACAGGGCGCCGAGTACCGGATGGGGTTTGTAGGGTGCACCGAGTGTGCTTAGTTCTTCCGCGCTTAAACGCAGATCAAGCGCAGCAACGGCATCCTCCAGGTGCGGCAACTTGGTCGCACCGATAATGGGTGCGGTGATGCCGGGCTGGGCCAGTAACCAGGCCAGCGCAACCTGGGCATTGGGCACACCCCGCGCGCGGGCGATGGTGCTCACGACGTCAACCACGGCGAAATCGTCATCCTGGTAATACATCTGCGCAGCCAGTTCGTCGCTCGCCGCGCGTAGCGTCTCGCCACCACCTTTGCCCGCCTCACCCCGTTGCCGATTGCCGGTCAAAAAGCCGCGCGCCAGTGGACTCCATGGAATGACGGCAATGCCTTCGGCGCGGCACAACGGCAACATCTCTCGCTCTTCTTCGCGGTACACAAGGTTGTAATGATTTTGCATGGAGACGAAGCGCGTAAGGCCGGCGCTGTGGGCCAGGTGCAGCAGACGCGAGAACTCCCAGGCGTACATACTCGATGCGCCGAGGTAGAGTGCTTTACCGGCTTTCACTACGTCGTGCAGTGTGTCGATGATCTCAGCCATAGGCGTGACGCGGTCGAGGCGATGGATTTGGTACAGGTCGATGTAGTCGGTGCCGAGCCGCTGCAGGGACTCATCGATGGCATGCAGTATGTGTTTACGCGACAAACCCCGCGAGTTTTCGCCGCTGCGCAGCGGAAAGTAGACTTTGCTGGCAATCACCACGTCTTCGCGCTTGACGCCGTGGGCGCGGATCGCGCGGCCCAGGATGCGTTCACTTTCACCCAGGGAATAAATGTCGGCGGTGTCGAAAAAATTGATACCGAGTGCAAAAGCACGCCGGAAAAACGGCATGGCGTCGGCTTCATCCAACACCCAATCACGCCAGCTTGACGAACCGTAGCTCATGCAGCCCAGGCACAGGCGTGACACGCGCAGGCCGGTATTGCCAAAGTTGATGTATTCCATGGACGTTGTCTCCTGTTGGCGGCAAAACACTGGCGCAGGTGACCAGTGCCGGTCGAATTGTCTATAGTGGGCGCTACAGCATTACGGAATCAGTCACCATGAATGAAAGCAACTTTCGCGAGCGGCTTGCCAATGAAGGGTTTCCCGAGCCCGCAATTGTCGAACGCAACGCCAACCTGGT
>JAYUQF010000614.1:0-2497 GCA_043756885.1 Pseudomonadota bacterium | reverse complement strand
CGATTGTTCTGCAGTCGCTGTCGGCCAGACTGGGTATTGCCGCGGGACGCGATCTGGCGCAAGCCTGTCGTGATCACTATTCACCCCGGGTGTCCTTTACCCTGTGGGTGCTCGCCGAGCTGGCCGTGTGTGCCACCGATCTTGCCGAAATCATCGGCACCGCCATCGCGCTTAATTTATTGTTTGGTCAGACGTGGCAGCTGGCTTTGTACCGACCACCTCGCTGTTCACTAATCCTGAAATGCTCTACATCGCCATCGGCATCCTCGGCGCAACGGTGATGCCGCATAACTTGTATCTGCATTCGGCGCTGGTGCAGACCCGCGATTTTGAAGGCAGTGCTGCGGGGCGGACCGAGGCCCTGCGTTACGCAACGGTTGACTCGACGCTGGCGCTTTTAATCGCCCTGTTGATCAACGCCGCGATCCTGATTGCGGCAGCGGCAGCCGCTCAGGAACAGCCGAATGTAGAGATTATTTTGACCAGGGTCCTAAGCCAGCCCCGCGTGAGCGGTGAGCGCATCAAATGGCCCGCACCTCAGTGCAGCGTTTCCCACCAGGGATTGAACGGAAACGCCCGATCTGCATCAACGATTTCGCCCAGGCGTGGTGTCAGCAACTCGACGTCAGCCGCCCGTGCGGCGAGTGCGGCCTGCTTGATCGGTTCGTCCCAGTCATGCAACGCAAGGTTGAAGGTGCCCCAGTGCACCGGGAACAGGCGCCGCGCACCCACATCACGATGCGCGCGTACCGCGTCTGCGACGCTCATATGAATATCCAACCACGGCGCCCCCGGCCCGTAGGCGCCAATTTTCATAAAGCTTATGTCGAACGGACCAAGTCGCGAGCCGATGACGCGGAAGTGCTCGGAATAGCCCGTATCACCGCTGACATAAAAACGATGCCGTGGGCCAATCACCGCCCACGACGTCCACAAGGTCGCGCGGGCATCGGTCAGGCCGCGCCCTGAATAGTGACGTGCGGGTGTTGAAATTACCCGAATGCCACCGATGGTGTGTTCTTGCCACCATTCGAGTTCATGGATCTGACTCGCTGGCACCCCCCAGACCGTCAGGTGGGCACCGATGCCTAAGGGCACCACGAACTTTGCGCCACGGCTCGCCAGCTTCTTCACGCTGTGCATATCCAGATGATCGTAATGATCGTGGGTGATGAGCACGGCGTCGATGGTCGGTAAATCGTCGATGGCCACGGCAGGCGCTTGAAAGCGACGCGGCCCGAGGGCAAACGGCGAGGCGTAGTCGGAGAAAATCGGGTCAATGAGTACGCGCAGACCATCTATTTCGATGTAAACGCTGGCATGGCCGATCCAGAATGCGCGCAGGCTGCCACTTGCGGGGCGAGCCGCCAGTGTCTGGCGGTCAACAGCAACCACCGGCAGCGGTGCGGGCGGCACACGGGTTTGTGTGCCAAACAACTGATCACGCAGCAAGGTCCAGATATCGGCGAAGCGATAGGCCGCCGGCGGCAGATCGTTCACAAAGCCGCGCTCGTGGTAATGGGGATTGGCCCGTGCGCGCTCTTGTTGTTGGGCTGAAAGAGGCGCACCGAATTGCGGTTCAGACAGCAGGTAAAACACGAGTGCAAGCAGCAAAACGACACCAGCCATGAGGATCATGAGCAGCTTGCGCCAGCGCCCGCCGGTCATCGCCATGTCAGTTGCGAGGCACGCTCAAAACATGGTCGCCGGTGGCAGCAAGGCAGTGCCGCAACCGTTCGGGAGTGCTACTCACCGGCGCCGCCGCAATCAGCGCGTGCGCTGCCTGCCTGCTCACGCGAAGATGCTCTGGGAATAGCCTTCAGCCGCGACCTTGTCACAGGCGTAACGATAGGTGCTTGCGCCACCGACATAGGCCAATAGGCGGCGCGGTTTGCCATCGATGTTGGTGCCCATGTACCAGGACTTGGTCTTGGGCACGAGGGTCGCATTGGCGAGTTCGTCGTGATGTTCACCCCAGGCCGCTTCCGCCTCGGCGGTGGGTTCGATGGACTTGTTACCCCGCGCGTGGGTATAGGCAATGCAGTTACTGATCCAATCCGCCTGCTGCTGGGAGCAGGTCGGCACGTTACAGAATGCAGCGGCCGGCGACAGTGGCGCCATGATCATGAACATGTTCGGAAAGCCATGTACCTGTAAACCCATCCACGCACGCACACCATCGCGTGCCCAGGCCTCGCGTAACAACAGACCATCGCGGCCGCGAATATCAACCGCCGTGAGCGCGCCGGTGCCGGCATCAAAGCCGGTGGCAAAGATCAGCACGTCGAGTGGGATATGACCACCGCTGGTTTCTACGCCAGTTTGTGTGCAGCGTGTGATGGGTGTCGCGGTGGTGTCGACCAGGCTTACATTGGCTTGATTGAATACTTCGAAATAACCGGTTTCCAGCGGCACCCGGCGCGTACCAAAACCGTAGTCTCTGGGCAGCAGTTTGGCCGCGACCTGTGGACAACGCACCCGTTCGCGTATGCGCGCG
>JAYUQF010000613.1:0-6563 GCA_043756885.1 Pseudomonadota bacterium | reverse complement strand
CCTCGAACCCCATGACTTCCACGGCGAGTGGAACTACACCGTCCATCCTGCGCCTCCGCATGTCGAGCCGATCGACTAATTTTGCGGCGGTCGCTTAGTGTTTGACCTCAAACCATGAAAGCCCGGCACCCGCCGGGCTTCCGCGCTGATCTGCCGAGCATGGCGTCTCAGCTGCGACGGCGTCGACCCGACAAACCCAACATGCCAACACCCGCCAGCAGAAGCGGTAAGGCGGCCGGCACTGGCACCGGTGTGCTGGCTACACGTAGATTGTCCAGCACAAAACCATCGCCACTCACCCGCAGGCCAACAACGTCGGCGCTGTTGCGACCAATGCCGTAAAAGAGACCGGCATTGGTGAGCAGTGGATCAGCAAAATTGATCACGAAGCTGTGGCTCTCAAGCAGGGTGTATCCCGCGCCATAGGCTTCGAGTGTGATCGCCGCCGTGCCGCCAACATCCTGGTAAATGCTGAAGAGTGCGCCGGCGCCATAACTGGCACTGAACGTGAAGTACATCGAGCCATCGTAGCTGCCACCACTATTAACCAGATCACCGATCCCGGCGAAGTGATTGCCAGCACCCCAGGTGCCGTTTTCATTCAGGTCGACAGCAAATGCACCGATGGTCATGTCGATATTGGCGGTGGCAATGACAGTACCACCCGCGATCAAAACCGGCCACGGCGACGGCGTAACCAGTCCATCGAAGGTTTCAAAGTCTTCGACAACCGCGCCGAAGCCGGTCGAGTCGGTAAACAGCGCGGCCTGCGCTGTGCCAGAAAGCCCGCTCGCGAGTACCGCGGCGATGGCATAAACGTGTTTGTTCATTAGAATCTCCTTGAGAGTATGCGGGTGTGCGCGGAGCGGCCGTAACCCCTCCGCGCGAACGTTATTGCTTACTTGAGAACTTGCTCAGGCGCCGATCACACCGCCATCAATACGGGTGATGACCAACACTGAAGAGCGCGGCCGTACGCTGGCACCGATCGCCAACGGGTTGTTTGCGGCATCACGCGCCAGCACTTCGCCGGCGCTGTTCACATCAAATTGGCTTTGTGGCCAGCTGCTGAATTGAGTCGGATTGGCAGCGACCGAGTCTTCACCCGGATGCTGGATGCCAACAAACATGGTGCGGCCGTCCGGCGTGTTGATTACACCCGTGACTTCCGCGTTGCGCGGGCCGGTCAGGAAACGCCGGATCTCCTTGCTGTTTGGATCGGCGCAGACCATCGCATTACCGCCGATATTGAGCCAATCCCCCGCACCGTCACCCGACTGGTCGGTCTGGATCCACAGGCGACCAAACTGGTCGAACCACAGACCGTCCGGTGCACCGAAGTTGGCGCTACCGTTCGGGCTGTCGACGATGTTGCCTTCGTAGTTTTTCAAGCCGTAAACCGCCGCAGGGTCGGCCGGGTTGTTGCCGATGAAGTTGTTTCGAAGATAGTTCGCCGCCAGGGTCTTGGTGGTCAGCGTGTCGCCGCACAGGGTGAAAATGTCCCACTCAAACGCGGTTGCAGTGACGAGGTTACCGTCCTCACGCCAGCGGATGATATGGCCGAAGTCGTTGTCCGGGCGCGGGTTGGCCTGATCAACCGGCGGACGCGCCGAACCAGCCCCAGTGGTGCCGAGCGGGTTGTTTGATGACACCGCGCCACCACCACCACGGCGGTTGTTATTGGTCAGGGTGCAATACAGTTCCAACGGATACTGCGGATTGTAACCACGGCCGGTGCCGTCGTACTGGTAACCAAAACCATTGGCATAGGTGCGCAAACCGGTCCACTCCGGACGATCCATCATCGTCGCACCAACCGCGTCCGCCGCTTGGCGGGTTTTGATCAGGATCTGCGCCTGCACTTCAGCGACGTTCATGTTCGCCACACCATCGGCAACCGCGCCGAACATTTTGAGCTCACGCAGTTTGTACTGGGTGCCGGGCACATTCGGGTTGTTGATTACCGTCGCAGTCTCAGGCTTGAGTGCCAGCCACACACCACGGAACTTGTCGGCAGCACCAGGCGCCGGTGTGCTGTCAAAGCGCGCCACGTAGAGGCAACCACTATCGAGTAAGTCGCGGTTCGACGCGCGATCGCGCGAGTTGTACTGGCCGGCGCAAACGAACTTATAGATGTACTCGTTGCGCTCGTCATCACCCTGATAAAACGCGACATTGCGCAAGTGGCTCGTACTGGTGCCACTTAAAGCGACCTGCGCGCTCTCGTGTTTAAAGCGGCCCAGCCATGTGCGTTTGACCGGCACCGAGTTTGGATTAAAGGGGTCAACCTCCACCGCCCAACCGAAGTGATGGGGTTCGAGCGGATTGGTGCGTGCGTTGAAGCGCGGGTCAGCCTCGTGCCAGCGGTAGCCAAAGCCGCCCGCCACCACGCCATAACGGGTGTGGTTGTTGGTTATGACTGCATCGAGCGCCGCATCGCCGGTATTGATAACGTTGCCAGCATTCCAGCCGAAGTAGCCGTTCCAGTTTTCTTCGCAGGTCAGGTAAGTACCCCACGGTGTGAAGCCATGTGCGCAGTTATTCAGTGTGCCGAAACTGGCATTGCCGTCGTTGACCCCGATCTCGATTGAAGCACCGGGCTGGATATCAAACTTCTTCGACTTCATAAGCGGATGTCCGGCGGCCGGGCCGGAGATGCGCATAGGTGTATTGCCGGTGAGGCGTCGGCCGTAGGGGCCCTTGATCACGCCCCACTTGCCAGCAATGCCTCGCACCTCGGCGATTGAGACGCCGTGAGCGGCCTGTGACTTGCGCACCTTGGCGATGGTGACACCCGCGCCGCCGGCGAGACCTTCGGCACCGTGCAGGATTTCTTCGTGGGTGTACTCGTTGTTGACGCACAGGATGCCACGGTCGTTAGAGAGACCACTACGGGTCGGGAACGGGAACAAATGCATACCGTCACAGTGCATGCCGAACTGCATGGCCTGGGCGGCGGCATCCTGGGTCGCATCTTGGCGCCATTCCGGTGCGCCGGGCATGATGGGTTGACCCCAGGCTGCCAGGATTTCGACCTTGTAACCAGCCGGCACGGCGATGCTGTTGGCAACCGGTGCGAGGTTTGGCGCAATGCTGTCGAAACCAATGCCTGCAAAACCAGCGACAGCCGGGATCGGCGCGGCGTGTGCTTCGCCCACCAGGGTGGTCATGCCGACCACGCCCGTCATCGAGGCAACGGCAGCCGTGCTGACAGACTGCTTGAGAAACTGCCGACGCGAGGTATCAACACGCGCGATGACTTCATGGATGGATTCGTTGTGTGACGGGTTGAGAGTCAGGTCGTTGCTGGGGTGCTTGCGCCCTTTCATGGCTTGGTGCTCCAAAAGCGTTTTGGTGGTGGCCGCCGTCATCGCGCGTAGCGATGTCAGGCTTATTCAGGGCACCTAAGCTATGGGGAGCACGTTACGCAGGCGTTATGACCGTGTGACAAAATCGCGGCAAAACCGTGAAGAATTCTTGACAGCGGGTTATCCGTTGGCGAGGTAGGCAGGTTTGCCATGCGCTGGTATTGCGCTGCGAGAACGCACAGCACCTCTGAGCAGCACTTGCAGTCGGGCCATCAGCGGCCCGCTAGCGCACACCACCTAGAAGCTAAAAATGAGAGATGTGGAAAGCAGATGGTTACGCCGGTTTATGGTGGCGGTATTGACGTATTGATTGAGGTATCCCATTTCCAGACGCACGCTGGCACTGGCGTTGTAACCGAGGCCCAGAAAAAGTCTGTTGCGATCAAAGCCGCTCAGCGCACCCCAATCGGTGCGGTTCAGATTCACGAATACTTCGTTGGTCCCCACCAGTGAAAATTTTGGCGCCTGCGCCAAGGGCACAACTACCCGCAACATCTGCCGCAGGCGGTGACCAACATCGTCACCGCTATCGAGCGACCGTTGTTCGAGTCGGGTTCGACTTTGTAAGGTCGCGCTGCCGAGCTTATGGGTAAACAAAAATTGTTGCCAGATTCGATGCTCTTCGATCGGGCCCAAGCGCAGGGTGTGTGTCTGCGCGTTAGCGTAGCCGAGCCAGACGCTGCCTTGCTCAGAAAATTTGTAGAAAACCGCAGGTCGGGCAATAAACTGATCAAACTCCTGCGCATTGTCGCGCCAGCGAAACTGAAAATCGGTGTGCCAGTTAAAACCATCGGCGGGCAATTTGCCTTGCGCGTTCACGCTAAGCCAAGCGCCAAAATCATCGTCGGTTTGAGCGCGCGCCACGTTTGTCGTCAGCAGCAACAGAGCCGCCGAGATCACGGCCGATAAATTTTTAATAGTCGATTTCATTGCAAAGGCTCATCGATTGCCGCTGAAGATAAAATTTGGTTGCGCCGCAAGGCTAGCGCTTGACGTGCTGCGGATCAGCGCGCGGCCTGTTATGCGAGGTCTCAGCACCAAGGCCACCGCGGGTACGGGCCGCAAGTCTTAGGCAATCACACGGCATTTTGTTGCCGTTTGCACATCCGCAAATTGACCCACATCGAGATGCTTTCAGGGGTAGGAAGATTACGCAGATTCAATGCGACCGATTGGCGTCACGACTCAGAACTAAATTTGGCGGAGAGGGAGTCCGCTTTTCCACCATCCGAAACCGGCCGATAACGTCTATTTTTATGTTTATTTACCGATAGTTACGAAACTTTCTCTTCCGGGCACTTCCATTGAAATTCGCCGCCATCCCACATATTATGTGGTACGAAATGAGGGATGTTCGAATGGGTACCAAGCGCAAGCATCCCACGAAAGCGCTCACGCCGGTAGGGGTGCGGACGCTCTCAACGCCGGGGCGTTACGCCGACGGCAATGGCCTCTACGTGGTAGTAGATCCGTCCGGTGCAAAACGCTGGGTTCTTAGAACAGTTATCAAAGGCAAACGTTGCGACATTGGCCTCGGGGGCACCGCTCTAGTCACCTTGGCAGAGGCACGTGAACTTACCGCGCAAATGCGAAAGTTAGCCCGCAGTGGCGGCGATCCTTTAGCCGAACGCCGAAAGGCCGTGATTGAAATCCCGACCTTCGAGGAGGCCGCGAAGAAAGTCCACGCTGAACACTCGGGCAGTTGGAAGAACCCGAAACATGCAGCACAGTGGATAAACACCCTCACCGAATACGCGTTCCCGATCTTCGGCAATAAACGTGTCGATGGCGTGGATACCAATGACGTAAAAGCTGCGCTTCTCGCGATTTGGCAGGACAAGCCCGAAACCGCGAAACGGGTTCGCCAGCGGATCAAAATGGTTTTCGATTGGTGCAAGGCATTGGGCTTTCGCCCTGGCGATAATCCTTGCGACGGTTTGACGAAAGTACTACCCAAACAAACAATCCGCGCCGAACATCATGCAGCGTTAGCCTATGCCGATGTTCCTGCATTCATTCGACTGTTGCGGAAATCCGATGCTACCGAGTCAGCGCGCCTCGCTTTCGAATTGCTGATACTGACTGCGACCCGGACGAATGAAATTCTCGCAGCCCAGTGGGGTGAGTTCGACCTTGAAGCGGCCCTATGGACAATCCCAGCCAGCCGCATGAAAGCCAAGCGTGAGCACCGTGTGCCCTTATCTCCGCGCAGTGTCGAGATACTCAAAAAAGCAAAGAAATTGTCAACCGAGGATCAGTTCGTATTTCCCGGCATTAAACCCAAAAGGCCACTATCAAATATGACATTTCTCATGGCCGTGCGCCGGTTAGGAAAAGACATCACCGTTCATGGCTTCCGATCATCGTTTCGCGATTGGGCTGCCGAATGTACCAACTTTCCTAGTGATGTCTGCGAGGCTGCGCTGGCGCATACGATCAAGAATAAAGCCGAAGCCGCGTACAACCGGACAGATTTATTCAACAAGCGAGCCGACCTTATGGCGGCCTGGGCTGTGTTTTCGACATCGAAACATATTCCCCAACCAAGCCGAAAACACCAAGCTCAAGATCGGGCACGCGCGCGTCCGATGCACTCTCTTTCCAGGAAAATCTGACTTGTAGGACGGCAACCAAGATCACCGTACTAAGCGGCGCGGAGGTGCCACAGGCCATCTCGCCATGTCAGCCTGTGGGGTTCGTGCCGCCGTCCCTAGCTATCTGTACTCGCGTCGCGATCCAGTCGCCGACATCAGACTCGAGCCCGCCTACCGCGCGCGGACCAAGGGGCACGGGTGTTGGCGCTGGCCTCAAATTGAGCCGCCGTGCCGGCGTTTCAGTGAGCCAGATAAATTGAGGAAATTTGCAACGGTAACGCGGTTCATAGGATGCCCGGACTGGCTCACCATAACGTCGGCGCGCTGTAACCGTTAACTACGCGGCGTCCTGTTCGCGCTCGTAGAACGGGCTCTGATTGTCTCCAACTAAAAATGTTGGAGAGCGCGATGAAAGAGACGACACGACGACCACGGCAAGATGAAGCAGCGTGGCGTGGATTACTGGCCAGTCATGCGGAAAGCGGATTATCGACGGTAGCGTTCTGCGCTGAGGCCGGTGTCAGCAGCAAGAGCTTCTATCGGTGGCGGTCGCGGTTGAGCGGCTTAACCACGAAGCCCGTCGCCGTTGCGGCGACGAGCG
>JAYUQF010000612.1:0-6564 GCA_043756885.1 Pseudomonadota bacterium | reverse complement strand
GGCGGTGCGACGGTGCCTGGCGATGTTCGATTTCCTGCCGGCCCAGCCATAGCTGGGTTTTGGGAAAACCACGATAACGCAGATTGGCCTGCTGAATTTCGGTGCCTTCCGGGTCAACTACGACGGCGCGTGATCCAAAGCCATTGCCACCGCCGTCGTTGAACTTTTCATCACCGAGCACGCGCACATCTTCAAGCTGCGCGTAGAGGCCAAAGCCGTGATACAGGCCGGTGCTGTAACCGAGCGCACTGCGCAGGGTATTGGCATAAGCGTCGGCGAGTTTAGGTTTCTGTCCGTCGTCGACATTTTCAAAGCGGTAGCGCAGATATAAATCCGGTTTGCCGCCAGTCAGGGCGCGCCACAGATCATCGGCCACCGCAGCTTGCATCGTCATGAGAGCGCTCACCGCCATGAGGAAACTGGCCGCCACGTAACGGCGGTATTGTGCTGTTGTCATCGTTTTATCCTCACACAGTTGCAAGTCAGGGTGACGCTGTGCACGAACGATCCTACGGCGTTCATACCCAGACATTTACCCGGCGCTTCGTTGCAACCGGCGCGGAACGGTTCGCGACGAACCGAGCCCGACATTGGGCCAACTCCTGGGGCACATATCTGCAATATCGGGGCCAGCGTGAAAACACGCTTGCTGGGGCAAAAACCGCAGAGAAATCTTGTTCACGCTGTGCGCGCTGCACCGTAGCGGGGAAAAGCAGCCCTGATAACGTACAGTAATCACTGGTGTTTCAATTGCAATTGCGCGGCACTGCACGCAAGGTGCGGCCATGACTGACCCGCCCAAGATCCCGATCAACACTGCCCTGCCGCGCACAGTGTGGGCGCTGGGGCTGGTGAGCCTGTTGATGGATATGTCGTCGGAAATCATCCACGGTTTATTGCCCTTGTTTCTGACAACCACACTGGGGGCGAGCGTCGCATTGGTGGGTGTGATCGATGGCGTGGCTGAAGCCACTGCGGCGATAACCAAAGTTTTTTCGGGTTATCTATCCGACCGTATGGGCCGGCGCAAACCCCTCATCCTGCTCGGTTATGGGCTGGCGGCGTTATGCAAACCGCTCTTTCCGCTGGCCGCCAGCGCGGGCCTGGTATTAGGCGCACGTTTTATTGACCGTATCGGCAAAGGACTACGGGGCGCGCCGCGCGATGCGCTGATTGCCGACGTCACGCCGGACTTTCAGCGTGGCCGTGCTTATGGTCTGCGTCAGGCCCTCGATACCGTCGGTGCGTTTGTCGGCCCGCTCATTGCCATCGTGTTGATGCAGCTTTATGCCAACGACATGCGCATCGTGTTCTGGTTCGCCGCCATTCCCGCCTTCTTGTCGGTAGTGTTTGTCCTGTTCGCGGTGCAAGAAGCGCAGGTTGTGCCCAACAAGTTCACTACGGCCAAGCCCATCGAATGGCGTGACTTGCGCAAGTTCGATAAGCACTACTGGCAAGTCGTGGTGCTGGGAGTCATGTTCACTCTCGCGCGTTTCAGCGAAGCCTTCCTGATCCTTAAAGCCCATGCAGGCGGCCTGACTCTGGCGCTCGCGCCGCTCGTATTGGTTGTTATGAACATCGTTTATGCATTCGGCGCCTATCCGGCCGGCGTGCTGGCCGATCGCATGGGCCCGCGTGGTCTGTTGCTAGCCAGCCTCGCGGCGCTGATAGCGGCCGATGTGCTGCTCGCACGCGGTGATGGCCTAATCATGATCTTTGCGGGCATCAGCCTGTGGGGTGTGCACATGGCCCTTAGCCAGGGTCTGCTGTCGAAGCTGGTGGCCGATCACGCACCGGCCGCGCTGCGCGGCTCGGCATTTGGTGTATTTAATTTGAGCAGCGGTGTAGCGATGCTGCTGGCCAGCGCCGTGGCCGGCGGGCTGTGGACCTGGTTCGGTGCCGCCACCACTTTCTGGGCCGGCGCGGTGTTTGCGCTGCTGGCCGGGCTGTTAGTGGTGGCGATGCGGCGGTGATGGGAAAGCAATCTTCGGCCTATAGGTGAGGGCGCAGCCGCGCCAGTGCTTCCGGCTGGCAGCGCTCAGGCATCGAGCAGCCACCGCTGTGTGGATCGGGCCATTGCCAGCACACCGCTGTCATTCAAGCCCGGCGACAATGCCGCAACTGATTCAACATCGTGCCCGGCCGCCCTCAAACCACTGGCCACCGCACCAGGAAAATTCTCATCCAACAACACCGCTCTCGTCACGCCGAGATCGCGCCCGACTGCGCTTGAGTGCGCATAATGAACGACTCGTCCTTCATGCAGTCGCGCACGAAGGCAAACACTGCCTGCAAGTCGTCCGCCTTGATCTGTGGATAATTTTCCAAGATCTGCGCGTCGCTCCAACCCGAGGCCAGTAGATCCAGAACAAAATCAACGCCGATGCGGGTATTGCCTATCCGCGGTTTGCCCCACAGCGTATCGGGCGTCGACACAATCTTTCCATTCCAGTCCATGTTCAATACCTCCAGCTCAAGGTTATGTGCGGTGTGGCCAACGGCCGCAAGGGAGTCCGTCTATAGGAACGCTTCATCTATGTGTCTCTTAGGACCCTGGTCAAACACTCTCTACATTCGGCTGTTCGTGGGCGGCCGCAGCGGCGTTGCATTTCTTGGCAATAGCCCCGCTATTGCCCGCGAAACGTGCCCGGCAAGCAACCACTCACGAACACCCTCGGTGTTGACGAGATAATATTGACCAGGGTCCTTAGTGTGCTGGGCATACGCGCTTCATGTACAGTTGACTAGAACTGCCAATTCTCAATAGATGAAACTGCAAGGGTCAGAATCCGTCGGTCATTTCTGGTGAGAGCACGTCAAGATCCGTTCGGATGATGGAACCGTCGGGATTGACGGTGATAGAGCGGTACACCTTTACAAACGAGGGCAGAGATTTTCAGCAACTCTGACCCCGTGACCGCGCTGCTGACCCCGTGACCGCGCTGCCGTGACCGCGCTGCTGGCCGGGATGTTGGTGGTAACGATGCGGCGGTGATACACGCACGCTTCCCCTCCGTCGCCCACAAGGATAGATTGTCCGCCCGCGCGCGCTGCGCGCCCACACAGGACTCATCCATGAACAAACTCACCATCCTCTACGACGAGCGCGTGACCGAAGGCATCGCTGCCGATGCCGAGGGCAGTCACGTTTGGCTGACGGCGGCCGACATGACAGCCGCTACCGGTTGGAAACTCGAAACCCAGGGGCTGTGCCGCGGCGATGCCTGTGTGCGCACACAACCGACTTGGACCGATAACAGCGGGCGCATTGATCTCGCCGCCTTTACTGCTCATATGGGCCAACCGATGCTGCGTGATGGTGATGCGTTGGCGTTTGGCGAATCGGTCAGCGCGCGTCATGACGCGTTGTTTTCCCTAGCCGCGCCTGACTTCACCTTGCCCGATATCGACGGCAAGCTGCATTCGCTCGCCGACTTTCGCGGCAAAAAAGTTTTCATGTATTCCTGGGGTTCTTACTGAGGCTGTTCGTTTGACCTGTCCGTGTGGCAGGCAGTGTACGAAGAGCTGAAGGGAGATGGCCTGGAAATTATCGCCGTGGCATTTGATACCGCAGGCAAAGCTGCGGTTGAAGCCAGCATCCGCGCCGTGGATTGCAAAGAGCGTCCGCCTACCCTCGCGCGGGTGATGGGCTGGTCGGAAGAACTCTGGGCGCGCCAGGCACCACCAACTTATACCTGCTTGATCGACGAAGCCCATGTAGTGGCCGCGTTGTACGGTATGGTCAACGTGCCGCAGGGAATATGGATAGACGAACAAGGCCGCATCGTGCGTCCTGCCGAATCGGCCGGCAGTGCCGATGTTGCACGCCATATGAATCGTGAGACCTTTGAAGTCTCCGACGCAGTGGCCACCATGGGCTTCGAGGTGCGCAACGCCTATGTCGATGCACTACGCGACTGGGTGAAAAACGGCGCCCAAAGCCGCTATGTATTAACACCCGACGAAGTGCGCAAACGCATGCGTGGTCCCAAACAGGACGACGTGCTTGCCGCCACCCATGTGCGGCTCGGGCGCTATTTGTATGGCAAGGGTGAACTGCAGCGTGCCAAACATCACTTCAAAGAAGCCGTGCGCCTGTGTCCCGATAGTTGGAACTATCGACGGCAGTCCAACATGCTCGACCCCGACAAAGTCGGGCAGCTGAACTCGGGCCCGGACTTCTGGGAGGCGGTCGATGCGTTAGGTGAAAAGCCGTTCTACCCGGCGGCTGATTTCAGCATGGCGAAATAAGCTCGCTGCTCTGAGCTATGGTCCTTACGGAGCGTGCCGACTTTGTAGCCGGCACGCCCCGCAACGGGCCAATACATAGACATCGACGTTGACGCGCGCGTCTGCGCTTGTTCGCCCGGCGTATCATGCCGCGATGAGTGAACACCCCTTTCATCACACCGCTACTGGCTTTCGCAATAACCATCCCGAGGGTTGGCAACGTGGCAGCTTCTGGGCCTGGCAGCGTGACCGCTGGACCAAGGGCGTGGCCAAAGCGCCAGCCGGCGGTTGGCACTTCCCGGCCGACATACCCAACACCGGCTGGCTGCGCGCCAATCGCAGCGAGCCGACCATCACCTGGTTAGGCCACTCGACGTTTCTGCTGCAAATTGGCGGTATTAACATCATCACCGACCCGCACCTCGCGCCACGCGCCTCACCGCTTAAAACCTTGGGCCCAAAACGTTGCATGCCGCCGGCGATCAAGATCGAAGATCTGCCCCGTATCGACATCGCGCTGATCTCGCACAATCACTACGATCATCTTGATGAAACAACGGTCACACGTCTCGCCCGCCAACCCGGCGGTGCACCACGTTATATGGTGCCCTTGGGACTTGCCGCCTGGTTCAAACGTCGCGGTCTGCCTAGCGTCACTGAACTCGACTGGTGGCAGATGTTCTCCGTTCACGGCATGAGCCTGACCTTCACACCCGTACAACACTGGAGCGCGCGTAGCGCCTGGGACCGCGATAAATCCTTATGGGGTGGCTGGCGCCTGGACCATCACAACTTCAGCTTTTTTTTCGCCGGCGACACGGGGTATTCACCGGACTTCAAAGAAATTTATCGTCGCCTCGGTGCGGTAGATCTGGCGGCGCTACCCATAGGCGCTTATGCGCCGCGCTGGTTCATGCAAGTCATGCATGTTGACCCGGACGAAGCCGTGCAGATCCATTTTGATTTACATGCGCGTCATTCAGTGGCCATGCATTGGGGCACGTTTGTTTTAACCGATGAGGCCTTGGACGAACCGCCGCAACGCCTGGCCCGTGCGCTGGACAATGCTGCTCTGGGCCCACAAGATTTCTGGGTGATGCGTCACGGCGAGACACGCGCTTTGCCGCTGCGCCCCGTCGTTTGACCGCAATCAGGGTTCGAGGATGACGTCCGGTAAAGGGCATGCGATTCGCGAGCGCGAGGTCGCTGACGGTTGAGAGCTATGTCGCAGGGTTCGTGTCCGTAGCCCAAGGCTGGGCGCGTAGGCGGCGTGCAATGCATCGGGCATTTTGAGTGTCGGGTGTAGCGCGCGCAGGCGTGCGGCGGCGATCAGGATGTCGCGGGTGAGTGGCACGATGTGTAGTGACGACCGCGCTTGCAGGGTCTCGGCATAGAGCTGCTGCAGGGCAAGGTTACTGTCAGTTGTCAGCGATGCGGGGACCCCACAAAGGAGACGCTCATGCACACAAAAACTTTGAAACAGGAAGCGCTCGAATCCCTCCAGCGCTTACCCGAAGATGCCGACATCGACGAAATCATGTACCGCCTCTACGTCATCGACAAACTGCGCAAGAGCCGCGATGCCGTTGAGCAAGGTCAGGTCATCGGCCACGACGATCTGCTACGCGCGATTGAACAGTGGTAATCATCTGGTAGCAACCAGCCCGCGAAGACTTGCGCCTGCTCCACCAATACATAGCCCACGATTCCAAGCGTTATGCCATGCGCGTGATCCAAGACATCACCGACAAGGTCCGTGTTCTGACCGAACGACCGCGCCTCGGCAGAGTCGTGCCGGAAATCGGGGAAGAAAATGTGCGCGAGATCAGCTTGTATTCCTGGCGCATCATGTACGAAGTCATGACCGACACTCTCATCATCCATGGCGTCATCCATAAGAGAAGGCATTTCAGACCGGATGATTTGCAGCGAGAAGAGAGCTAATGGGAGCACGGGGTCAGCGTTATTAAAATCTAACCCATCAACCTCGCAACCCCGCTCCCCCGTCAGCCTGTATACAAAAGCAGTTGCATCACGACGAGACGCGCGCTTTGCCGCTACGTCCCGCCGTCTGATCACGTTCAGGGTTCGAGGATGATGTCCTTATAACTGCCACCGGCAGGGATCATTGGATAAACGTTCTGTTCCTGATCGACGATCACGTCGACCAGATAGGGTTGTTTGGGATCTTCCAGCATGCGGCCATACGCGGCGACCAGTTCCGCGCGGGTGCGCACACGCTCTGCTTTGACCCGGTAACCCGCCGCGATGGTGACAAAATCCGGATAGATGTCATCGTCATCACTGCGCTTGACCGCCATCGGGTCGCCCAGC
>JAYUQF010000611.1:0-2508 GCA_043756885.1 Pseudomonadota bacterium | reverse complement strand
GCGCCGGCAATCAACTCGAATGGGGCCAAGGTGTTGGGCATTTCCGCGAGATCGTGGTGGCCGATACGGATGCCGAAGCGATTGCCATCCAGGAACGGGGTCTGGGTTATATCTGGACACGCTGGCACGACTGGTTCCAATTTAATGAAGCGCTACGTCTTCCTGGCGAAACCGGCGCGATCGCCAACACCCCGGCCACCCTGCGCGAGCGGGGTTATTCGCTGTGTGGCTCGGTTGACACGGTCACGCGCCAGTTGGCTGCCATGTTGGACATGTTGAAAACTGATTTGATCGTGCCGTGGATGGCAGCGGGGCCTGCGCCTATCGACGGATTATTAAAGAGCAATGAGCTGCTGGTGCAGAAAGTATTGCCCAAGCTCGGCCTTGAATTGAGCCACAGGCAACCGCAGTTGCGCGCGTTATACAACGGCGCCGGCTGGCGCCAACAAAGTGAGGTAAACCATGGCCGTGCGTAATGGTCAGCAATTTAAAGCCGGACTGCGCGACGGGCGCGAAGTGTGGTACGACGGCAAGCGCGTCAGTGACGTCACGGTGTTTCCGGAATTCGAGGCGGCGATTGCGTCTATCGCGGAACTCTACGACCTGCAGCATGATCCTGCGCACCGCGAGGTATTGGTCACCGAAATTCCGGACATAGGTTTGGCCGGGCGGGCCTTCGAGATACCGCGCACGCTCGATCAGTTGCGGCTTAAACGCGAAGCCTATATCACCTGGGCGCGCGCCAACTGTGGCATGGTCGGGCGCAGCCCCGATTTTCTGAATGTGATGTTGGCGGCACTTGCGGCCAAGCGCGGGTTTTTTGCCGAGGCGAGCCCAAGCGGCGCCGATGCCATGGTCAACTATTGGCAGTACATCGCCACAAACGATCTTTTCCTGACTCACGCCCTGCTCGATCCGCAGTTGGACAAGGGCAAGCTGCGCCATGAGCAATCTGATCCCGGCATCTGCCTGCGTGTGGTCGACAAAAATGCCGACGGCCTGGTATTAAACGGCATCAAACGCATTGCGACCGCCGCACCTTATGCGGACGAAATCCTGGTGTGGCCATTTCCGCCGACCTTCCAGGCTGGCGAAGAGTCCTATGCCAACGTGTTTGCGGTGCCGATGAACACCAAAGGACTGAAAACCATCTGCCGCGTGTCTTATGCCAGCCACGGCAAACGTCGCGACTTTCCCCTGTCTTCACGTTTTGATGAGATGGATGCGACGGTGGTGTTCGATAACGTACTGGTGCCCTGGGACCGGGTGTTTGTCAATCAGAACATCGCACTTTTGAATCGCATGTATCGCGAAACGCGTATGCGTGAATTGACCGCCCATCAGACCAACGCGCGGCTCGAAGTCAAACTTGGTTTTGTTTATGCCCTGGTATTGCGCATGGCCGAGGCCCAGGGCCTGGCACAAAAGCCCGACATTATGGAAATGCTGGGCGAAGCGATCGTGCGTATCGAGATGATTCGTAATACCACGCGCTCGGCCGAATTGCAGGCCACAGTTGATCCTGAAAACGGCGTGCTCTACCCCGATCTCGCGGCGCTGCAGGTGGGGCGCGCTTATGGTCCCCTGGTGTATCCCGATCTGGTCAGGATGGTGCGGCGTATGGGCGGGGCGGCACTGGTGCAGGTGCCGGTATCAATGGATGAATTTGATTCGCCGATCGGTGTCGATATCGAACGCGCGTTACGCGGTGTGAATATGTCCGGTGTAGAAAAAGCTCAGCTGCTCAAACTGGCCTGGGATGTGGCAGGCAGCGAGTTTGGCGCGCGCCATGAGCTCTATGAGATGAATTATGCCGGTGACCGCAGCGCATTAATGGCCGGTATCCAAAGGGAATACCCGCGCAAGGCGGAGTGGCAGGAATATCTCACGCGGTTTTTGGAGGCCTTATGAACATTGATGCGAGCAAGCCCTATCGCAGTCTGTGGGGCGATCTGCGTGGCGCGTCTTTCGACCAGGCTTATCTCGATGCAGGGGGTATCCGCACCCGTTATCTGCACAGTGGTATCAAGGGCAAACCGGTGCTGGTGTTACTGCACGGCACCAGCGGCCATGCTGAATGTTATGCGCGCAATCTGAGTGAACATGGTGCGCACTTTGACACCTATGCCATCGACATGGTCGGCCATGGTTGGACTGACAAACCCGATACACCCTATGAAATAGATGTTTATGTCGAACATCTACACGCGGTGCTCGACACACTCGGCGCAGCGCAAGCACATCTTTCCGGTGAATCTTTAGGCGGCTGGGTGGCGGCGCGTTTTGCGCTCAAGTACCCGCAGCGCGTGGCGCGTTTGTGTCTCAATACCACCGGTGGCGCGACCATGATCCCGGCGGTGATGGCCAAGATCAAACAGTCCACGCGGGCCGCCGTAGAGAACCCGAGTTGGGAAACCGTGCGTGCGCGGCTTGAGTGGTTGATGGCCGACCCGGCCACCGTCACCGACGATCTGGTGGCCTGTCGTCAGGCCATCTATAAACAACCCG
>JAYUQF010000610.1:0-6582 GCA_043756885.1 Pseudomonadota bacterium | reverse complement strand
CTGTTCCTGAGCGGCTGCCGCTGCGTTGCAATTTTTGGCAATAGCCATTGCCCGCTAATCGCGCCCGACAAGCAACCACTCAGGAACACCCTCGGTGTTGACGAGATAATTCTGACCAGGGTCCTTATTTGCCGGCACACAGTGGCCGTGCCGGTGCGCCACCATGTTAATCTGTCGCCCGCTTGGAACCGATAAAGCTCGACATGCCCACTATCAATCGCACTGCGAAATTTCAGATCGGGCAGGTTGTGCGCCATCGACTGTTTCCCTTTCGCGGGGTGATCTTCGACGTCGACCCGACTTTCAACAACACCGAGGAATGGTGGTTGTCGATCCCCGAGGACCTGCGTCCGTCGAAAGAGCAGCCCTATTACCATCTGCTCGCTGAAAACGCCGAGACCAGTTACATCGCCTACGTGTCCGAGCAGAATCTGCTGATCGACGAGAGCGGCCGGCCGGTTGCTCATCCCGATGTGCCGCAGTACTTCGGTGAGTTGAGCGACGGCTGTTACGCCTTCAATAGCCGGCGCGCCCACTAAAACGTCGCGGTCCTCAGTTGACCCTGCGTGGATGTCCTTGCCAGTAAGGATCACGCAGTTCGCGGCGCAAAACCTTGCCCGAGGGATTGCGCGGTAAGGCGCTGACAAAGTCCACTGACTTCGGCGCTTTGAAGGCAGCGATGCGTTGGCGCGCAAAGGCCACCAGCTCGTCGACCGTGACCTTGCAGCCGGGCTTTAAAACCACCACCGCTTTGACAGCTTCACCCCAGCGCTCGTCAGGAACTCCGATCACCGCAACATCGGCGATGGCCGGATGGCCGAACAAGGCATTTTCCACTTCCGCCGGATAAACGTTTTCGCCACCCGATACCACCATGTCTTTCATACGGTCGTGGATGTAGAGATAACCTTCGGCATCGAGGTAGCCCGCGTCGCCGGTTTGAAACCAGCCATCGCGGATTGCATCGGCGCTTGCATCGGGCCGCTTCCAATAGCCCTTCATGACGATGCCATGGCGCAGCACAATTTCCCCCACCTCACCTGCAGGCAACGCCCGGCCCTGTCCATCGACAATCTTGAGCTCCACCCCCGGGTAAGCGGTGCCGCATGAGCGCAGCTTGCCCGCGGCATGGCCTTCGGGCAGCAGACAGGTGCCACCGCCGGTGGTTTCAGTTAAACCGTACAGGCCAAAAAACTCACAGGCGAACAATTTCTGGGCGGACTTCAATAATTCTTCGTTGATCGGTGAGGCACCGTAGAAAAGCTTTTTCAACGACGAAAAGTCGGTGGTGTGTGACTGCGGCATGTGGGTCAGCATAAGGATCAAAGCCGGCACAAACAGCGCATAACTGACGTGGTACTGCGGGATGACCTGCAGGATCTTCAGCGGGTCGACGTCTTTTAAGACCAGGTTGGTACTGCCCTGGGCAAGGGCAAAAATACCCATATTTGCACCGGCAACATGGAAAACCGGCATACAGGTCAGTGTCACCAGCTCGGCGTCGAATAAACCCCAGCGAGCGTCTTCCGAAGCCCGCCACAGCGCGCAGTAGTTGGCATTGGTCAGTTGCACACCTTTGGGATGGCCGGTGGTGCCACTGGTGTAGAGCTGCAGCACATCGTCGTCGGGCCGTAGTGGCCGCAGCGGATCGACAGGGGACTGGGCGTCGCGCCACTCATCAAACGCCGGCCAGTGCGGATGCCCACCATCGAAGGCGATAACCTCGGTAATCGATGGAATGCGCGTTAGCAGCTCTTCGATGACGTCATAAAATTCCGCGCCGACAAAAACGATGTCACAGCCGGCGTCCTTGAGGATGTATTCAATTTCCGGCGGCGCCAGTCGCCAATTGACACCCACCAGTACGGCCTCGGCCTTGGCCGCGCCAAACAGCAATTCGAAGTAACGATCGGAATTTTTGCCGAGAAAGCCGATGCGACTCTGGGCGGCAAGGCCGGCGGCAGTCAGTCCCTGGGCGACCTGGCTGGTGCGGTCGTGGAATTCGGCGAAACTGGTCTGGCGTGTTTCGAAAATTTGCGCGATGGCTGTGCCGCGGGCGCGGGCTTGCAGGCGCGGCACATCGGCCAAGCCGCGAATTTCGTCGAGATTAAACACGGATTTCCCTTGCGTGTTGATATACGCCGGCAGTTTACCCGCTTAAGCTGAAAACTGAACCACAGCCCACCCGATCAGGAACCCACCCACTATGAATCTAGCGAAGACCAGACCGGTGCGTGCTTGGCCTATTGCGCTATGTGGGCTGTTCTTGGGCAGTGCGCTACTCGCGGGCTGTGAACAGCGTAGTGGCCCATCGCGCGCAACGGCCACGCATCCGTGGTTGCACCCGCCCACGGTCGAAGACAAAAAAGCCATTACCCTTCCTGCGTTTCTGGTTTACCGCGTGCACGCAGGCGCCCTCAAAGAAGCCTTGGCCGAGCTTGAAACAGAGCCATACATCCAGCTCAGTCCGGCCATGGCCAGCTACTACACCAATACCGATGTGCGGGTGCCAGCCGAGATGCGTCCGTTCCTGATCCGGGGTGTAACCGGCGGGCAGACCGATATCTCCGTTGTGCAGTCCATGCAGGGCCTGTGGGTGAAAGCGACCGGCAGCGATATTACGCACCCCAGCGCGCAGCCCGTGGTAGTGCTGGTTGACCCTACACCTATCGACATCTTTGTGACCCTCGACCCGCGCGAGTGAGCGCGCTTCCCAGCCGCACGTGCGGCTCCTAGAATAACCAGGCCACAACCTGTGGTTATAGAGGAGCAGGCTCATGAGCATTCAACCCGGAAGTATGGCGGCGCGGGATCTGGAATCGATGCTGCACCCGCAGACTCATCTAGGTCAGCATGCCAAGAATGGGCCCATGATCTTAAAGCGCGCCCAGGGCGTTTATATGTACGACGATCAGGGCAAACAGTACCTCGAAGGCTTGGCAGGACTGTGGTGCACCTCGCTCGGTTATGGTAACGAGGAGCTCGCTCGCGCCGCTTATGATCAGATTAAAGAGCTGTCCTACGCGCAACTATTCTCCAGCAAGAGTCACGAAGTTGGGGTCTTACTGGCCGAAAAACTCAAAGCCCTGGTGCCTTTGCATAAGTCCAAAGTTTTTTTCGGTAATTCCGGCTCTGATGCCAACGACACTCAGATCAAGTTGGTCTGGTACTACAACAATGTGCTGGCTCGCCCGCAGAAGAAAAAAATCATCGGTCGCATCAAGGGTTATCACGGCATCACCTTGGCATCGGGCAGCCTGACCGGCTTGCCGATGTCCCATAAAGGCTTCGACCTGCCACTGGCCGGTGGTCGCTTTCTGCATACCGATTTACCCCACTACTGGCGTAACGCGCAGCCCGGTGAAAGCGAAGAACAATTTGCCACCCGTCTGGCCGACAATCTGGAACAACTGATCCTGAAAGAAGGGCCTGACACGGTGGCGGCGTTTATCGCCGAGCCGGTGATGGGCGCGGGCGGTGTGATCGTGCCACCGCGCACTTATTTCGCGAAGATCCAGGCGGTGCTCAAAAAATACGATGTGCTGTTTATTGATGACGAAGTGATCTGCGGTTTTGGCCGCACCGGCCAGCCCTTTGGTGCAGACACTTACGACCTGCGGCCCGACACCATCTCCCTGGCCAAGGCGCTGACCTCGGCTTATCAGCCTTTGTCCGCGGTTGTGATCAAAGACGAGATCTTCGACGCCATGCTCAACGCTTCGGACGAAATGGGTCCCTTTGGTCATGGCTTCACTTACAGCGGCCATCCGGTTGCCTGCGCAGTCGCATTGAAGACGCTCGAGATCTATGAGCGCGACAAACTGTTTGAGCACGCGGCAAAACTCGCGCCGCAGTTCCAGGCCCGTTTGCAACGTTTTGTCGACCATCCCCTGGTTGGTGAGGTGCGGGGTGTCGGTCTGATCGGTGCGGTGGAACTGGTCGCCAATCGCCACACCAAAGTGGTGTTTGACCCGATCGGCAAGGTCGGTGCTGAGTGTTTAAAGAACTGCCAGGATAACGGTCTGATCTGCCGCGCTATCGGTGATGTGATGGCCTTCTGTCCTCCGTTGATCATCACGCCCGCGCAGGTCGACGAATTATTCGACAAATTTGAGCGTGCAATGGCGCTGACTTTAAATTGGGCGCAGGGACAGGGTCTGCTCGCGGCCTGAGTACTTAGGACCCCGGTCAATATTATCTCTACATTCGGCCGTTCGTGAGTGGCCGCAGCGGCGTTGCATTTCTTGGCAATAGCATGCTATTGCCGGCAAAACGCGCCTAGCCGCAACCACTCACGAACATCCTCGGTGTTGACGAGATAATATTGACCAGGGTCCTAAGCGCCCGCCCCGGCACGTTGCTCGTCCGCGTGACCGTTTATTCAGCCTCAACCACAGTGGAATTCTCAACCATGAGCATCAAGGGCAAGGCGTATATCGCCGGCATTTATGAACACCCGACACGCAAGGCCGAGGGCATTCCCATCGCGCAATTGCATGCCGAAGTTGCCAAAGGCGCGCTGGCCGACGCCGGGCTGGGCCTGCGTGATGTCGACGCGTATTTCTGCGCCGGCGACGCGCCAGGCCTGGGCGGACTGTCGATGGCCGATTATCTCGGTCTCGACGTGCGCCATATCGATACCACCGAAACCGGCGGCTCGTCTTATATCGTGCACGCCAATCACGCCGCGCAGGCGATCGCCGCCGGCAAATGCAAGGTCGCGCTGATCACCCTGGCCGGCAAACCACGCACCGGTGGCGCTGCGCCCGGACGCGCACCGTTGGCGGTGCAGCCGCCGGATCAGCCCTTCGAAGCACCGTTCAAACCCACCGTGTTGAACATTTACGCGATGGTTGCACGCCGTCATATGCACGATTACGGCACCACTGCCGAGCAACTGGCCTGGATCAAAGTGGCGGCGTCGCAGCACGCGCAGCACAATCCCCACGCCATGTTGCGCGACGTAGTCACCGTTGAAGAGGTGGTGAACTCACCCATCGTGGCTGACCCGCTGCATCGCCTCGATTGCTGCGTGGTCTCCGATGGCGGTGGCGCTATTGTGATGGTTGCGCCGGAAATCGCCGCACAATTGCAGCGCCCCAAGGTGCGTGTGTTAGGCGCTGGCGAAGCCATCAAACACATGCGGGGTGGTCAAGTGGACTTGAGCCATTCCGCAGGCCAGTGGTCAGCGGCCAAAGCCTTTGAAGAGGCCGGCATCAAACCCGGCGACATCAAGTACGCTTCGCTCTATGACAGTTTCACCATCACCGTACTCATGCAGATAGAAGACATCGGCTTCTGCGCACGTGGCCAAGGTGGCCGTTTTGTGGCCGACGGCAATTTGATCGCAGGCGTTGGCAAGCTGCCCTTCAATACCGATGGTGGTGGCCTGTGTAACAACCATCCGGGTAATCGTGGTGGCATGACCAAGATCCTGGAGGCGGTGCGGCAGTTGCGCGGCGAAGCACATCCCGCCGTACAAGTGAAAAATTGCGATGTGGCGCTGGCCCACGGCACCGGTGGTTTTCTCGGCACCCGGCACGGCAGCGGCACGCTGATCATGGAGAGGGCCTGAACCATGAACGATAAAAAGAAAGACGCTTTCGCCGCCGACGTTGCGCTAGAACCCTATTGGGAAGCGGCACGCGCTGGCCGCCTGTTGCTCAAACAATGCGACGACTGTGGCAAGACTCACTACTACCCGCGCCCACTGTGCCCATTCTGTATGAGCAACAATACCCAGTGGCGCGAAGCCAGCGGTGAAGGCACCATTTATTCATGGAGCGTTGAGCGGCGCGCCACACCGCCTTACGCGATCGCGTTTGTCAGCTTGCCCGAAGGCCCTACGCTATTGACCAATATTGTCGACTGCGACCTCAATGGCCTGGCTATCGGTCAGCGCGTAAAACTGGCCTTCGAGACCCGTGACGAGCAACCGGTGCCGGTGTTTCGACCGGTGTAGTGCCTCACAACACGCGCGTGAAGCCAAATGTGAAACGAGCGTGTTGCCCTTCAACCTGCGGTAGGCCCGAAGGCCATTGGAGCGAGTGATGAGTGTGAGTTTTTTTGATCCACGCGGCACTTCGCGGGTTACCGCGCAGGCCTACACCTGTAAAGCTGCCCTCGATGGCGCGCCGACCATCGGCCTGCTGGCCAATAATTTTCCCGACTCTGAAGCATTTTTAGATGCTGTTGAACGCGCCTTGGCAACTGCGCTGCCGGCCGCCCGTTTTGCCCGTTACCTGAAACCCAACGCCTCAACACCCGCCAACGCAAAGCTGGTTGAGCGCATCGTGACCGAGTGCGACGCGCTGGTCACTGCTTACGGCCACTGAGGCAGCTGCACTTCCGGCACCGTGCGTGACGGCATTGCAGTAGCAAGACAAGGACGCGCAGCGGTGGCTATCGTCACGTCCAAATTTAGTGTGCAGGGTGATTTTGTCGCGCGTGCCGAGGGCATGCCCGATATTCCACGGGTTGAAGTACCCCACCCTGTGGCGGGCAGCGGCGCCGATGTTATGGCAGCAACGGCGGCGCAAGTGTGCGCACAAATCATCGACCGGCTGCAGCGCGGATGAGCAC